>JAKANG010000073.1 GCA_021812505.1 Pseudomonadota bacterium | reverse complement strand
GGCCAATATAGGCCTCGTCGGCTTCTAGTGGATGGAATCTAACACTTGGTGCCCGCGCCTGACAGCAGCGACGATTTGGTCTGGATCGGCTGTCCATTTGAAGGGACGCGGCTCGGCGTTGTGTTCGGCGAGGAAGCGATTAATCGCGGCTTGCAGGTCGGTGATGGAGCGGAACACGCCGCGTTTCAACCGGCGCTTGGTCAGCTTGGCGAAGAAGCCTTCGACGGCGTTCAGCCACGAGCACGAGGTCGGCGTGAAGTGGAAGGTCCAGCGCGGATGCCGATCCAGCCATTGACGGACCTTCGGATGTTTGTGGGCGGCGTAGTTGTCGAGGATGACGTGGACAACCTTGCCTGCGGGAACTTCCGCCTCGATGGCGTTGAGGAACCGGATGAACTCCTGATGCCGGTGACGCTGCATGTTGCGGCCGATCACCGTGCCGTCGAGGACATCCAGGGCGGCGAACAAGGTGGTGGTTCCATGCCGTTTGTAGTCGTGGGTCATGGTTCCGGCGCGGCCCTTCTTGAGCGGCAGGCCGGGCTGGGTCCGGTCGAGCGCCTGAATCTGGCTCTTCTCGTCGACCGACAGAACGATGGCGTGTGCCGGCGGATCGACATAGAGCCCGACCACGTCGCGCAATTTGGCGACGAAGTTCGGGTCGTTGGAAAGCTTGAACTGGCGAACCCGATGCGGCTCCAGGCCGTGGGCGCGCCAGATGCGCTGCACCGAGCTCACCGAAACGCCAGCGGCTCTGGCCATCATCGCGCCAGTCCAATGGGTCGTCTCGCCAGGCGGGTCCTGAAGTGTGAGCGCGACGATCTTTTCGGCGACCTCGGCGCCGAGCGGCGGAATGCGCGAGGGGCGCGTCTTGTCGCGCAGAAGGCCATCGTAGCCTTCCTGCATGAAGCGTTCTTGCCAGCGCCAGACGCAGGTCTTGGATTTGCCCGTGCGCTGCATGATCTCGTTCGTGCCGACCCCGTCGGCGCTCAACAAGACGATTTCGGCGCGCCAAGCGTGCTTCTGCGCCGCGTTGCGATCGTTGACGAGAGCCTGCAGCCGTTTGCGGTCAGGCGGCGAAAGGGTGAGCGAAATGCCGGTGCGCATGCGCCAGACTCGCACGCCCTGCGCGTCGCGGGAATCCCGCCCGGGATTCAAATGTCAGAGTTGATCCACTAGCGCTTCGGCCCTGTCGCCCACCGCGGCATTCATCACCATCCGCCGCGATATCGACCGGAACCAGCGTTTAAGGGGTCTAGACGCAGACAGGCTCGCCGACACCTTTCGTATTTCGCGCGCCTCGCTTTACAGGCTGTTCGCGCCAGCCGGGGCCAAGGCCACGTCCGTCGCGCTCCCGCCCTGGCCCTCACCACGAGGGGGAGCGCGGGGGCGCCGTCAGTGGCTCCGTTTTCGCCGCTTTTTTCAGCCGTTGGGGAAGAAGTGATCCTTCGTGACGACTGACGTCTTGCCGTTGGGGTCCTCGGCCGTGAAGGTGACGTCAACGGCTTTGTCCGGGACCTGATCCGGCGGGGCGATGACCATGACGCGCAGTTCGAGGGTCTGGTCGGGGCCAACCGTCGCCTCGGTCGGGTTGGGGTCGTCCATGATCTTGAGCTTCAGGCCCGGCGCGCCAGAAACCGAGAGCTTGATCGGGCGGTCGTTCGGCTGCTTGTTCAGCAGTCGCACGGTATAGCCGTTGCGCACGCCGCCGTCGGCCATCGGCATGGACATCGGGTTGCGGTCGTGCAGGACGTCGATGCCGGGGTCGGAGCGGGTGGCGAGCTTCCACACCATCAGCCCTCCGACGAGCGCGATGATGACCGGATAGATCAAGGTGCGCGGGCGGATGGGGCGGTAGATCGGCGGCAGGCCCTGAGTCCGGCGCTGGATGTTGATGTCCGTGTCATAGGCGATCAGGCGCGGCGGGCGGCCGATTTCCTTCATGACATTGTCGCAGGCGTCGATGCACAGGCCGCACTGGATGCAACCGAGTTGCGAGCCGTGGCGAATGTCCACGCCCGTAGGGCACACCGCGACGCATTGCTGGCAGTCGATGCAGTCGCCGGCGGGCAGGCCCCTGGTGCGGGCGGCGTCGGCCTTTTTGACCGACATGCGCGGCTCGCCGCGGGTGCTCTCATAGGAGACGTTGAGCGCCCATTCGTCGGTCATCGAGGCCTGGATGCGCGGCCACGGGCACATATAGATGCAGGTTTGTTCGCGCATGTGGCCGGCGAACATATAGGTCGTGAAAGTCAGGATGCCGATCCAGGTATAGGCGATGCCCGGGGCCTGGAAGGTCAGGAGCTGCTTCACCAGCGTCGGCGCGTCGGCGAAATAGAGGACGAAGGCGCCGCCGGTCCACCAGGCGATCATCAGCCACAGGAAATGCTTGAGGCCGAGCTCGTAGGCGTGGCGGATCGTGAAGCCCTTCTTGTCCTTGAGCATGCGCTCACGGCGATCGCCCTCGACCCAGCGTTCGACCGCGTAGAACAGGTCGGTCCACACCGTCTGCCAGCAGAGATAGCCGCACCAGACGCGCCCCGCGACGGCGTTCATCAGGAACAAAGTCATCGCGGCGATGATCAGCAGGCCGGTGAAATAATAGACTTCCTGCGGCCAGATCTGGATGAAGAAGAAGTAGAACCGGCGGTGGGGCATGTCGATCAGCACCGCCTGGTTGGGCAGGTTCGGGCCGCGATCCCAGCGCAGGAAAGGCGTCAGATAATAGACGGCGAGCGTCAGAACCAGCACCGCCCATTTGATCGTGCGGAACGTGCCGTGGGTGGCCTGCGGGTAGACCTTCTTGCGCGAAGCGTAAAGCGGGCCAGTGATGATGGTGTCGTCGTTCATCGGATTTCCTGACGCGGATGCGCGAATTGCGGCCGGGCGACAGAATCGTCGCGCCGGTCTCCCGGCGCCCATTGATCCTGCGTGAAACCCATATATTCGAATATTATTAAAAGGTCTATTTCCTATAGAACTTTTTTTTGCGCCCGAGGCTATTTGATTTGCGCGGGATATCCGGCCTCGGTGATCGCCTTGGCGACCGCAGCCGGATCCGCGGCGGCCGGAGTCATGGTGACGTCGCCGGAGTTCAGGTCCACCTCGACTTCCGCTGCAGGTTCAAGCGAAAGAACGGCCTTCTTGACCCGCGCGGCGCAATGGCCGCAGGTCATGTCGGAGACGGCGAAAATGGTGTTCGTGGCTTCGGGCATGGGCATGTCTCCATCGTGGCGGGCGGATATGGCGAATTGCCGCAGGCGCAGGGCGTTGCCGAGGACAAACAGGCTCGAAGACGCCATGGCCGCCGCGCCGAGGCTTGGGTTGAGCATGATTCCGGCGGAAGGGTAAAGCGCGCCCATGGCGACGGGAATCAGGACGACGTTATAGCCGAAGGCCCAGACCAGGTTTTGCTTGATCGTGCGCAGTGTCGCCCGCGACAGGGCGAAGGCCTCGGCCACCTTGCCGAGATCGCTCGACATCAGCGCGACCTGCGCGCTCTCGACCGCGATATCCGTTCCCGCGCCCATGGCGATGCCGACATCGGCGGCGGCGAGCGCCGGCGCATCGTTGATCCCGTCGCCGACGAACGCGACCGGGCCGGCCTTGCGAAGGTCTTGCAGCGTCGCGACCTTCCCGTCCGGCCTGCGGCCGGCAAAGATATCATCCACGCCGATCTTTTCGCCAACCGCCCGCGCCGTCGCCTCGCGGTCGCCGGTGATCAGCGCGACCCGCAGGCCTAGATCGCGCAACGCGGCGACGGCGCGAGCGGCCTCCGGCCGCGGCGGGTCGGAAAAGGCGAAAAGGCCCGCGGCCTCGCCATCGACGGCGATGAAGAAGCAGGAGGCGCCCTGCCCCGCCAATTCCTCGGCGGTCCGTGCGAACGCGTCCGCCGGCGCGCCCTCAGCAGCGAGCAATTCCGCCGATCCGACCGCAACATGGACGCCGCCGGCTTCGCCTTTCACGCCGAGCCCCGGCTCATAGGCGAAATGGGTTACCGCGCCAGCTTCTGCGACCTGCTTCGAGCGCGCGGCCTCGACCAGGGCGCGGCCCAGCGGATGTTCGGACTTTGCCTCGACCGCAGCAGCCAGCGCTAGCAGGCGCGAAGCGTCAAACCCCTCGCCAGCGACGATTCTGGTGAGGCTCGGCTTGCCCAGAGTCAGCGTGCCGGTCTTGTCGAACGCGACCGTCCTGACGCCGCACAAGGTTTGCAAAGCGTCGCCCTGGCGGAAGATCACGCCCAGTTCCGCCGCGCGTCCTGTTCCAGTGACGAGGGCGGCCGGGGTGGCGAGGCCCATGGCGCAGGGACAGGCGATGATCAGCACATTGACGGCGCTGACGAGCGCAAGGCTCAGGTTGGAAAAACCGCCGAAATAAAGCCAGAGCGCGAAGGTCGCCAAAGCAGCGGCGAGAACAACCGGCACGAAAATGGCGGTGACGCGGTCGGCGAGATCCTGGATCGGCAGACGCGCGCCCTGCGCGGTCTCGACCATGCGGATGACATCGGCCAGAAACGTCTCGGCGCCGACCTTGGTGGCCCGAAACGCAAAAGCGCCAGCGAGATTGACGCTGCCGCCGGTCGCAGTATCGCCGGGCTTTTTCGCCACGGGCGCGGCTTCGCCGGTGATGAAGCTTTCGTCGACATGGCTCGCGCCCTCGACAACCACGCCGTCGACGGGGATGGATTCGCCCGGCCGCACCTCGATCACGTCGCCGACCAGAACCTCCTCGACGGGCAGGTCCTGAACAGCGCCCTCGCGGCGGACATGGGCGATCTTCGGCTGGAGCCGCGCGAGTTTGCCAATGGCGTCGGCGGCGCGCCCGCGCGACCGCGCTTCGAGCCAGCGCCCCAGCAGGATGAACGCGACAATGATCGCCGCCGATTCGAAATAGGAATGACGCGCGTTCTCGGGCAGGATCTGCGGCGCGAAAGTGGCTAGCAGGGAATAGAAATAAGCCGCGCCGGCGCCGAGCGCGACCAGCGCGTTCATGTCGGGCGCGCGGCGAATGAGCGACGCGGCGCCGATGGTGAAGAAGCGGCGGCCGGGGCCGAACAGCACGACGCTTGTCAGCGCCGCGACCAGCAGCATCAGGTTGTGGTGGCCAATCGTGGCGTCGGTCCAGGCCATGAAGGCCGACGACATGTGGCCGCCCATTTCCAGCAGGCTCACCGGCGCCGCGAAGAGCGCGGCAAGCAGGAAGCGGCGGCGCAAAACTTCGGTTTCCTCGGCGCGGCGCGCGATGGGGTCTGGCTGCGCGGCGCCTTTTTCCTCGAGGGGTCGCGGCTCGTAGCCCGCGCCGCGCACGGCCGCGGCGAGCGCGGCGGCGTCGAACGCGCCTTCGAGTCCTTCGACAAAGGCGCGCTCGGTCGCCAGATTGACCCGCGCGGCCGTCACGCCAGGAACCGCTTTCAGCGCCTTTTCGACATGGGCGACGCAGGAGGCGCAGGTCATGCCGCCGACGCCGAGTTCGATATGGGTCAGGCGCGGCTCATAGCCCGCCTCCTTGACCCGCGCGGCAATCTCGGCGAGGTCGGCGCCGGGCGCAAGTTTGAGGTCCGCTCGCTCGCCGACCAGATTGACATGGGCGTCGATTACGCCGGGGGCGCCTTTGAGCGCCTTTTCGACATGGCGCACACAGGCCGCACAGGTCATGCCGCCGACACCCAGCGTCAAATCCCCTTCCGCGCCGCAGGCGTTTTCCTGATCCGATCCAGCCTGAATATTCATGGTTCCGAACATGGCGTCGCGAGGCGGCGGCTTCAACCGTCGCCGTCCTGATCCGGCAATTTATGGCGCGGAATTCGCGCCGCCCAGCGCCCGGCGTGGAATGCGCCGATCTGCGAAACGAAGACACCGAAAGGGAGGACATTGGCCCAGAGGTCGAGGACCCAACCCTTAAGCAGCAACATGAACCAGACGATGAGGATGATCGCCGCGAAAACAAGAGAACCGTCGCGCGCCTCGCGCGCGCCGACCAGAATGGGCGGCGTCTCGCTGACCATGCCAAGGACGAAAGGCGCCAGAAGCAGGAAGAGCAGATTGCGCCATTCGGGAGCCAGGAAGGCCCAGGGCGCGAGCGCCTGGTTGAACAGCATGGCGAGCACGGGCGATGCGGAGAGCGCCAGCGCCACGATCAGCACCGGCCAGCGGCGCTCTCCCTGATCATTGCGAAACATGGAACTCCGCTGCGAATCCGCGGCGCCGCCGCCGCTGGCGCTTATTCTGCGCTGGCGGGAAAAATCAGTAAATCACCTTCTCGACCGGTTGGGCGTAATAGGTGTTGAGGATCGAAAAGCGCGGTCTCGCATTGTCCACGCCGATCGACTCGCGCCCGTGCCAGCTGGCGTGGAAGAAATCATAGGCCGGGTGGATGACCACGAAGGCGCAGCCGCTGTTGGGCAGGAACGGCACGGTCTTATCCTCGGCGAGGCCGAAGCTCTTCCATGAGAACAGCCCCTTGGGCGAGAGCCGATAGAGCGTGGTGCCAAGCGCCTTCTGGCTGTCGTCCTCGGGCATGTAGATCAGCATGGTCAGGACCTTGCGCCGCGTATCGGGATGCGGCTTGATCCGGTAGCCGTCATAATCGGTATAGAGCACCGGCCGGGGATACATCGGCGCCGGCCAGCCTTCCTTGCTGCCGTTCGTGCGTAGACGCAGCCCTTCTTCGAGCCGCGTCCGCATGGCGGCCTCGAGTTCGGGCGAGGAACAGACGTCGGAAACGAGCTTCCACAGGGTGCGCCGCTCGTCGTCGCCGGCGTCGCAGGAATCGTCGTAGAGGTTGAACTGGTAGCGGGTCCTGGCGCCGTTGATTGCGAAAAAACTGGCCTCGTCCGGGCGCTTGGCCAGCAGTTCGCGATAGAAATCCGCGGGCCAGAAATGGCGGAAGACCATATGCGGATAGGGCCTGGACCAGACATCCGCGTCCATGATCGACTCCACCACATGGGCGACAAGTTCGTCATAACGGGGTTCGGTCATTGTCGCCT
>JAKANG010000072.1 GCA_021812505.1 Pseudomonadota bacterium | reverse complement strand
GCCATGAACGAATGACGCCAGATTCCGCCTTTGGGCGACACCATCAGGCCCGAGCGCGCGAACCAGAAATGCGGGCCCGGGCTTTCGAGTGTCAGCCCCGGCGCCGTCACGATGTGGTCGAGATAATGGCGGCTTTCGTCTTCGGATGAATGGCGGCTCAAGGGATGGGAGCGGATGACGACCGGCGCGTCCTCATAGACGAGACAGCGCGTCCCCGCCTGCGGCAAGACGCCCGTAAAGGGCGCGAGCGGCAGCGTCTCGGGCTGCTCGATGACGATGGGGTAGCCGGGGATGAATTTCAGGGCGATCTGGCGCAGGGGCTCGCGGACACGACGCAAAGGCTCGCGGATCGCCTTGCTGGTTGCGCGGGACAAGGCAAAACGGATCTTCTTCCAACCCGATCTCTTGTCAGGCGTGGGGCCGGCGCCCGTTTTCTTACCGCTCACCCAAGCGTCTTTCTTAATTGGTATCGCGTCGAGCCCCAGGGAAAATCTTCCATCCGCGCATATTCGACATAGCCCCGGCGTGTATAAAAGCCTGGGGCCTGATAATCAAATGTTGCGAGAATGGCCCATTTGCAGCCGCGACGGCGCCCTTCCGCCTCGGCCCCGTCAAGAAGGCGCGAGCCGAGCCCGTTGTGGCGGAAGGCTTCTTCGACCCAGACGAGGTCCATCGCCAGCCAGGCCCCGACGATCACGCCCTGCAGGCCCCCGCGCACCCTCCCTTCCGCGTCGCGCGCCACGAAGCAGACATGATTGCGCGGATCGCGCACGGGATCGGGACCGATGCAGGATTCGTTAAAGCTGGCGAGACCGCTCAGCAGGATGATCTGCGTGGTCTCGTTTGGCGGATCTTCGAGGGCGACGACAAAACCGTCGCCCGCGCCGACCGGAGCCTGGGTTTCGGTCATTCCGCGGCGGCTTTGGAATAGCCGAGGCGCTGGTTCAGTTCGTCGATCAGCTTGCCGGCGGCTTCGGCGATCACGGTGCCGGGCGGGAAGATCGCGGAGGCGCCCGCCTTGGTGAGCGCGTCGAAGTCCTGCGGCGGAATGACGCCCCCGACCACGATCATGATATCCGGGCGGCCTTCCTTCTCCAGCGCGGCGCGCAATTCGGGCACAAGGGTCAGATGGCCGGCCGCGAGCGAGGAAATGCCGACGATATGAACGTCGTTCTCGACCGCCTGACGCGCGGCCTCCTCCGGCGTGGCGAAGAGCGGGCCGATGTCAACGTCGAAACCGAGATCGGCGAAGGCCGAGGCGATGACCTTCTGGCCGCGATCATGGCCGTCCTGGCCGACCTTGGCGACGAGGATGCGCGGCCGGCGGCCGTCGTTCTCGACGAAGGCCTCGACCTGGCGCTGCACTGACGCGATGGCGGTGGAATTCACGCCGGCCTCCCGCTTGTAAACACCGGAAATGCTCTTGATCTCGGCGCGATGGCGTCCGAACACCTTCTCGAGCGCGAAGGAGATCTCGCCGACCGTCGCCTTTTTCCGCGCGGCTTCGATCGCCAAGGCCAAAAGATTGGCGCCGCTCTTCGCGCCCTCGGTCAAAGCGTCGAGCGCTCCTTGAGTCTCGGCCTCGTTGCGCTCGGCGCGCAGCCGCTTCAGCTTTTCGATCTGCTGGGCGCGCACCGCGGCGTTCTCGACCTTGAGCACATCGATCGGCTTTTCGTTTTCGGGGCGGAACTTGTTGACCCCGATCACCGCCTGCTTGCCGGAATCGATGCGCGCCTGCGTCTTGGCCGCCGCCTCCTCGATGCGCAGTTTCGGAATGCCGGCGTCGATGGCCTTGGCCATGCCGCCGAGCGCCTCGACCTCCTGAATATGGACCCAAGCCTTCTGGGTCAGTTCGGCGGTCAGTTTCTCGACATAATAGGAGCCGCCCCAGGGATCGATGATCCGGGTCGTCCCCGATTCCTGCTGCAGGAAGAGCTGGGTATTGCGGGCGATGCGCGCGGAAAAATCGGTCGGCAGCGCCAGCGCCTCGTCGAGCGCATTGGTGTGCAGCGACTGGGTGTGCCCCTGCGTCGCCGCCATGGCCTCGATCTGGGTGCGGATGACATTGTTGAAGACGTCCTGAGCGGTCAGCGACCAGCCGGAGGTCTGGCTGTGCGTGCGCAAAGGCAGGCTCTTTTCCGATTTCGGATTGAACTGCTTCACGAGATTGGCCCAGATCAGGCGCGCGGCGCGCAGCTTGGCCACCTCCATGAAGAAATTCATGCCGATCGCCCAGAAGAATGACAGGCGCGGCGCGAACTGATCCACCGTCAGGCCGGCGTTGACGCCGGCGCGGATATATTCGACGCCGTCGGCCAGCGTATAGGCGAGCTCGAGATCCTGCGTCGCCCCCGCCTCCTGCATGTGGTAGCCGGAGATCGAGATCGAGTTGAATTTCGGCATATGTTGCGAAGTATAGGCAAAAATATCCGAGATGATGCGCATCGAATCCTTGGGCGGATAGATATAGGTGTTCCGCACCATGAATTCTTTCAGAATGTCGTTCTGGATCGTGCCGGAGAGCTTTTCGGCCGGCACGCCCTGCTCTTCCGCCGCGACGATATAGAGCGCGAGCACCGGAAGCACCGCGCCGTTCATGGTCATCGACACCGACATCTGGTCGAGCGGAATGCCGGAAAAGAGCGTTCGCATGTCATAGATGGAATCGATGGCGACGCCCGCCATGCCGACATCGCCGGCGACGCGCGGATGATCGGAATCGTAGCCGCGATGGGTGGCGAGGTCGAAGGCGACCGAAAGGCCCTTCTGGCCCGCTGCGAGATTGCGGCGGTAAAAGGCGTTGGAATCCTCGGCGGTGGAGAAGCCGGCATATTGCCGCACCGTCCAGGGCTGGTTGACATACATGGTGGGGTAAGGACCGCGCAGGAAAGGCGCCACGCCGGGGTAGGAATCGACCGCCGGAAGACCTTGGACGTCTTCGGGGCCGTAAACGCTTTTCACCTCGACGCCCTCCGGGGTCAGCCAGGGCTCGGCGGCGAAGGCCGGCGCCGCGGCGCTCTGATCCGTGTCGAGGGCGAGATTCGAGAAATCGGGAATGCGGCTCATTCGCTTTTCCATCATCCAAACAGCAGCGCGCCCTGAAAGGGCGTAAAAAGGTCTTCGTGAACTTATACGCCGGTCAATATTGCGGCGCCATAGTCCATCCGTCAGGGGGCGCGTCAGGGTCGCGCGGCGCCGCGCGACAAGCCAGGCCGGCCGGGCATTTTGAACTTGACAATGCGAAAGGCGAGGCGCATTCGGAACACATGCGGGCGCATGACGCGCGCCGTTTCCCAACCCCAGTCAAGGACATATGGGCAGTATCCCCTCAGGCGGCATGACCCCGGAGTTATTCGGGCAAGTGGCGCCGTCACATTGCAGAAAGCTCGCGGCGCCGACCGCGTGAGGGATATGAAGCCCGTCTGAGGGCTATATGTCGCTCACCATGAGGCCTGCGGGCCGGAGGTGAGCCATGATCATCAAGTTCAAACACCGGGGGACGAACGTCCCCACCCCCCGCAACCATCGTTCGGTGGCGCGCAGCCCGTTGACCTGCCGCTGGGTCAGGGACCCGGCGACCGGGCGCCTGGGCGCCGTCTGGATTTCCGCATCCGCCACGGTCGGACCTGACGTCGTCCAACTCGACGAATCCGGCCGAATATCCATTCGGCGCGCGGCGTGAACCAAAAGGAGACCCGCTTTGAAAGACGGCCCTAGTAGCCCCGCGGCGCTCGATTTCGACGTGTCCGCGGGCCCCCTTTCGACAGAAGACCAGACTCAATTCCCCGCGTGTTCGGCGGGCTTGGCGATCCGGAGCTGGTGACGGCTCCCGGCGCCGCGCCGGACGCCGCGGGGCCAGGAGAAGCAAATGACCGTCCACACCAATCCCGACGCGCGCGCCGCCGTGCTGGATGAAGCGCATATCGGCCACATCCACGGCGCCTTCGGCGTCATTCTTCACGACGATCACGGCCCCCGCACGAACTGGAAACACCGCCTCACGACGCTGCTGGCCATTCTCGGCCCCGGCCTGATCGTCATGGTCGGCGACAATGACGCCGGCGCCTTCGGCACCTACACCCAGGCCGGGCAGAATTACGGCACGAGCCTCTTGTGGACGCTGCTGCTGCTCGTGCCGGTGCTCTACGTGAACCAGGAAATGGTCCTGCGCCTCGGCGTCGTCACCGGCGTCGGCCACGCTCGCCTGATCCTCGAGCGTTTCGGCAAGTTCTGGGGCGCCTTCTCGGTGATCGACCTCTTCCTGCTCAATGGCCTCACGATCGTCACCGAATTCATCGGCGTCGCGCTGGCGCTCGATTATCTCGGCGTTTCGAAACAACTGGGCGTGGCTTTGGCCGCCGTCGTCATCATGGCCGCCGCGAGCACCGGAAGCTTTCGTCGTTTCGAGCGCTTCTCCATGGCTCTCGTGTTCGGAAGCCTGCTGCTCATCCCGGTGTTCCTGATGGCCCATCCGCCGCTCGGCCAGGTCGCGCGCGACATGGTGACGCCGCAGCTGCCGCAGGGGGCCAAGCTCAGCGACGTCATGCTGCTGATCATCGCCATCGTCGGCACGACCATCGCTCCCTGGCAGCTGTTCTTCCAGCAGAGCTATGTCATCGACAAGCGGATCACGCCGCGTTTCATGGCCTATGAAAAGGCCGATCTGTGGCTCGGAATCGTGCTGGTCGTCCTCGGCGCCGCGGCGATGATGGCCTTCACCGCCGCCGTCTTCGCGGGCCGCCCGGAGTTCGGCGGTTTCACCGACGCCGGCGCGGTCGCCGCGGGGCTGGAGAAACATGCCGGCCGCGTGGCGGGAATCATGTTCGCCCTCGCCCTGATCGACGCTTCGATCATCGGCGCTTCGGCGGTGTCGCTGTCGACCGCCTACGCCATCGGCGACGTCCTGTCCCTGAAGCACTCGCTGCACCGCAAGCCTTCGGACGCCAAGGCCTTCTACCTGGTCTATTGCGGCCTGATCGTCGTCGCCGCCGGACTCGTGCTCACGCCCGGCGCGCCGCTCGGCCTCCTCACCAACGCCGTGCAGACTCTCGCCGGCGTCCTGCTGCCGAGCGCGACAGTCTTCCTGCTGCTGTTGTGCAACGACAAGGACGTGCTCGGCCCATGGGTCAACGGACGCGGGCTGAACCTGTTCACCGGCCTGGTCATCGCCGCGCTGGTGATCCTGTCTATCATCCTGACGGCGTCGGTGCTGTTTCCGGAATCGACCGATGAGAAGGTCATCCTCTCGATCCTGGCGGGAGGCGCCGCGCTCGCGACGCTTGCTGCCCTGCCGGTTTTCTTCGCCGGCTCGAGGAAGACGGAGGGCGCGCGCCCGGTCGTCGGACGCGAGCAGCGCGCCAACTGGCGGATGCCGCCTCTCGATCAACTCCCGCCGGCCCGGCTGTCCTTTTCGGCCCGAAGCTGGATGGTCGTCCTCCGGCTTTACCTTGTTCTGGCCGGAGGCCTCGTCCTCATCCGCATCGCCATGCTCGCGCTGACCAAAGGGTGAAGCGCCGCGCGCCGCCGCCGATGGCGGCGGCGCGTTTCAGGCCGAGCTATTTGCCTTCTCCTCACGCGCCATGAGGCGCGTGAAGATTTTCCGCACCGCCTTCCGCGTCGCCGCCAGCTCGCGCTCCAGGAAGGCGAAATCCGGCAGGCCGGTGGCGACGGCGATCCGGCGTTTGACGCCGTCGGCGGCCTCGCGCGGGTTGGCGCCTTCCTCGAGCGCCAGCCGCAGCCATTGGGTGACGTTGGAGTAAAGCGCCAGCGCCTTGAGCAGCGTTTCGGCGGCATCCGCATCAAGGAAGCCGGCCTTCGCGGCCGCTGCCAGGATTTCCGCGGTGGCAGTGCTGCGCAGCGACGGCGCCTCGCCGCCATGAGCCAATACGAGATATTGCGCGATGAATTCGACGTCGAGCAGGCCGCCCGAGGCCAGTTTCAGGTTCCAGCCGTCGTCCTCGCCCTTTTCTTTCGCGACCAGCGCGCGCATGTCGCGCACCGCCTTCGCCAGTTCGGGCGCATCGCGCCGGCGGCAAAGCGTGGCGCTGACCAGGGCTGCGGTCTCGGCGGCGAGGCTTTCGTCGCCGGCGACCGGACGCGCCCGGGTCAGCGCCATATGTTCCCAGATTTCGGCCTCGCCGGCCTGATAGGCGCGGAACGACGCGAGCTGGGTCGCCACCGGCCCCTTGTTGCCGGAGGGGCGCAGCCGCATGTCCACTTCGAACAACTTGCCTCGCCGTGTCGGCGCGGTGAGCGCCGCAATCAGGCGCTGGGTGAGGCGAGTGTAATAGAGCGTGGCGTGAAGTGGCCTGTTTCCGTCGGATTCCGCGCGCTCTGGATCAAAATCATACAGCAGGACCAGATCGAGATCGGAGGTCGCGGTCATTTCTCGCGAGCCGAGCTTGCCGAAGCCGAGGACGACGCAACGCCCGCCGGAAACGGCCCCATGCTCGACAGCGAAATCGGTTTGGACGCGGGCAAGGCAGGCGCCGATCATGGTTTCCGCGAGCGCCGAATAGGCGCGCGCCGCCTGATCCGGCTCGATCAGCCCGGCGAACAGCCGCAAGCCGATCATGAAATTCTCCTCGTTCGCAAAAACGCGGGCGGTGTCGAGAAAGGCTTCGAGGCTGGGGTCCGCATGGCGAAAATGGGCCAGGCGCCCGGCGTAATCCGCGCCATGCATCGGCGCCGCGACAACGCCCCGATCGATCGCGACGTCCAGCACATGGGGCGATTGGGCGATCACTTGGGCGAGACGCGGCGCCCCGCCAAGAATATCGGCGAAAAGCTGGAGCATCGACGCATTCGATTTCAGGAGCGAAAACAGTTCCGACGCCGCCGGCATCCGGGCCAAAGCCGCGTCGAGGGCAGCCATGCAGGAATCGGCGTCGCCCGATTTCGAAAACGCTTCGAGCAGGGCCGGAACGAGTTCGGTCAGCACCTCGCGGGCGCGGGCGCTGCGGACCGCCGGCCGGCGTCCGAAATGCCAGCCGCGA
>JAKANG010000071.1 GCA_021812505.1 Pseudomonadota bacterium | reverse complement strand
CATTGAGAAGGCGGCGGTCACCGCGCCGAGCAGCGCGGCGTCGCTGGCGGCCTCGGCCCGCAAGGCCGCGCTTCCGCCCGTTTTCCACGCCCTGACGAAGCGCGGCGTCAGGATATTGCGGAACGCCGAAATGAACGGATTGGCGAAGGCGATGATGCTGGCGCAGGCGGCGAAAATTCCGGTGCCGGCGGCGCCGACGATGGCCAGCGACAGCCAATAGGCGGCATAGGATTCCACCTGCACGATCAACTGTCCGACGAACAGCCATTTGCCAAGGCGCCAGTTCATGTCCAGGTCGGCCCGCGCGGAATGGCGGCTGAAGGCGAAGTCGCGCCGGTGAACCGCGAGCCAGACGGCGGCGGGAACGGCCGATGCGAGGCCGATCGCCGCGAAGGCCGCGGTCGCCGACATCCGGCCTGTCCACGCCAGCCAGGCGAGAGCCGGAAGCTGGATGGCCGCGACCGCGGCGTCGAGCGCCAGGGCCCGCGCGACGTTCAGCTCGGCTATGGCGAAACGCCGGCACAATTCCTTGACCAAGGCGAAGGGCGCGATTGCGGCGAGCGCCCAGATCATCGGTTCGAAACGGGTCGACAGGCCGAGGAGGCCCGCTTGGGCGGCGAAGACGGCGAGCAGAAGCACTGCCAGGATCGACAACGCGAAATTTTGGGTCAAGGCGCTTCCCGACTGCGTCGCCTCGTCGCCGTCGCGCTCCTGGCGATGGATCGTATAGGGCAGGATGATCAGGGAATCCTGGATCATCAGCGCCGAAACCAGAAGCGAGCCGCCAATGGCGTAAATGCCCAGTTCGCTGGAATGGGACCCGCGGCCGACGAGGACGGTGGTCAGAAAACTTGCGCCGCTCACAATGGCCTGGTCGACCAAGGCCAGCATATGTTGGCCGATGACCAGCCGCGCCAGCGCGCCGCGCAGGTCGAACCTGCCCGCTCGCACGCCGCCGGCTGCTCCAATCGCGCGACCGAAATCGCGTCCGATCGCGGAGAGCGTCGCACTTTTCTCGTCGCCCACGGTCCCTCCCGTCTGTCGCCCGCCGGGGCCGCCCGCAAAGGCGCAACGACTTCGGCGTGAAAAGACGGCGACGGTTCAAGCATGCCGAGTCAAGTCATATCGACTCACTTCAGATGCTTATACTCACGCCGTTCATTGCTGAATAAGTTAATATTTTCAGAAATTTCTCAATTGTTGTATCTGGAGTCAAGGAAGAGCCCCGGTTAAGGTAAAGGGGCAGGGTCAATCCTTGGGGACGCCGTGGCGCCGCGGAACATGGCCGGCGGGCGCCTGCGGGCGAAAAAACGAAACATCCGACGCGCCGATTTGAAAAGAAAGGGCTGCGGAATGACCCTGTTCGGTCTCGGAATGCAGGGCGCGTTCCAGGGCGCTCGGGCAGGTAAAGGAAATTCTGTTAAATTAAGCATGTATTCGAGACGAACTGTCATAGCCATGCAAGAGCAGCTATCATTTTCATAATAAAGCGATGAATTGCGTCATCCGGCAATGATCCTCAACGAAGCGGCATGGAACAGAGACGTCGCGATCGAGCGCGAAGGCGGTCTTCGGCGCGTCCGCGAAAAGTCGGGCGACGATGAAAGTTGGGCGGCCGTCGGGATGGGCGGCGACAGATACGGCGATCCATTCGACAGCCGGTTCGCGATCGAAATCGCGCAGGATCTCGATGGCGTGGAAAAGGATTGGGCGCGGCTCGAAGACGACGGCCTGCTCACGCCCTTTCAAATGCGGGCCTGGCTTTTTCCCTTTTATCGCGAATTGGCGCCGCGCCTGAAGGCGAAGCCCCTCTTCGTATTGGCGCGGGACAGGGCGGACGGCGCGCCGATGATGCTGCTGCCGCTGTGCGCGCGCCGGATCTATGGCGTCAATGTCGTGCAGTTCGCCGACCTCGGCGTCAGCGACTACAATGCGCCGATCCTCGCCAAGGCCTTCGACCCGACGCCGGCGCAATGGCGCCGGCTGTGGCGCCGCATCCTGGCCGGGCTCGGCCTCGGCGGCGTCTTGCGGTTCAAGATCATGCCGCGGCGGATCGCCGGAAGGAGCAATCCGCTCACGCTGGACCGGAGCTTTTCCGCTCCAATGGAAATCGCGTCATGGGGGGTGGAGCTGCCGACGACGGCGGCGGCCTACCGGGCGCAATTCCTTTCGCGCAAATTCGCCAAGGATATTGCGAAAAAAACGCGGCGCGCCGCCAGGGCCGGCGAGGTGGAGTTCGTCCCGGCGCGGACGCCGGGCGACAGGCGTCTGGCTTTCGATCTGCTCGCGCGCCAGAGGCAGGAGCGCTGCGACGAAATGGGGCGCGGGAACAGCCTCGCCAGCCCCGCCTATCGCCGATTTTATGAAGCCGTGGCCGTCGAGTCGGAAGCGGGCCTCGCCAGGCTCTTTCTCCTGAAAGTCGGTGGCGAGGCCCTTGGCGCGATGCTCGCGCTCGAACGGGGCGCGGCGTTTCATGTCATCATGGCGACCTTCGAGGGCGGCGCCTGGAAAAGCTGTTCGCTCGGCAATGTGCTGACCTTGGCCGCAATCGAGCATTGCATCCGGGAAGGGTTCGCCTTCTACGATCTCACTATCGGCAACGAGGGTTACAAAAAGCGCTTCGGCGCCGCGCCGGCGCAACTCCACTGCGCCCTGCGGCCGCTCACGCCGGCCGACGCGCCGCTCGCCTCGGCCCTGGCTTTCGCCTTCGCCGCCCGCGGCTTTCTTGGGCGATGGATCGGATGGATCAAGCGCGGACCCCCCCGTCGCGGAAGTCAAGCCGAAGCCGATTCGCTCCGCGACGTTCCGGCTTGCGCGCCGCAATTGCGGGCGGAACAGGGACAACGCTCATGAACGGGGCCGCCCTTCCAGCGCATAGCGGAGCCGGCGGGCGGGGGCGGGCCGAGGCGCCGGAGATCGTCATCGTCGGCGGCGGATTCGCCGGATGCGCGGCGGCCATCGCCCTTGCCGGCAAGGGGCGGAAGGTGGTCCTGATCGAAGCCGCCCCCGCCATCCCTAATCTGTTCCGCGCCGAGAAGCTGGCGGGAGATCAATTGCCGCTGCTCGAAGAACTGGGGCTGCTCGACGACTTCAAGGCGGCCTCGACCCCGGTCGAGGAATTCGTCAACATCCGCGGACGCCATATCGTCGACATCAGCCGGCAGTTGCAGTTGAACATGCTTTATCGCGACATGATCAAGGTCCTGCGCAAGCGCATTCCGGCACAGGTCACGCTTCGTTACGATCGCGTCGAGGACATCGTCACGGGCGAGGACAGGCAGCGCGTGACGCTTGCGGGCGGCGAAACCATCGAACCGCGGCTCGTCGTGCTGGCGACCGGGCATGGCGAGGCCTTGCGTCGCAAGCTCCGCCTCAAACGGGCAAGGGCGCACGCGCAGCAAACGATCAGCGTCGCTTTCACGCTGACCCCGCCCGTCGACGGCTTCATGTTTCAGTCGCTGACCGCCTATGGGGAGAGTCAGGGCGATCGCGTCGATTATATTTCGCTCTTCCCCATCGGCGCCGACATGCGCGCCAATCTGTTCCTGTTCTCGGACATCGAGGATCGTCGGCTCAAGGCGATCGAAGAGCGGGGCATGTCCGCTTTACTCGAGCTTTTGCCGGGTCTGCGACCCTGGGTCGGCGATTGTGGCTGGGTCGGGGATTTCGCCTCCTTTCCCGTCGAATTGTGCAATGTTGAAAATGTCGTCCGCCCCGGTCTCGTCGTGATCGGCGACGCCTTCCGGACCTCCTGCCCGGCGGTGGGGACCGGGCTGAGCTGCGCCCTGGTGGATGTCGTCTGCCTTCGCGATCTCGTCGGGTCCTGGTTCGCGACGCCAGGCATGGGGGCCGAAAAAATCGCCGCGTTCTACGGCGCGCCGCGGAAAATGGCGCGGGATTTTTCCACCCACGCCCTCGCCTTCAGGCGTCGCAGGGCGGTGGCCGACGAGTCGCGGGCGGGCGAATTCCGGCAGGCGGCCTATTATCTGGCGCGGGGCCTGCGAGACCGCCTGCGCCGGTTCGCGTCCTGACGCAAAGCGCGCCAAAACGCCTCAGATCATCCGGCTACGATCGATGGCGCCGTGGACGAACCGCCGCAACGTCAGGTTTTTGGGGGTCAGGACCGCGCCGTCGATCACTTCGAGACGGCCCCAGCGGTTGAGCGTATGCAGCCTGCCGCCGGGCCATGCCGGCCCCGGCGAAATCAGGCTCATCCGTGTCTGGGCGAAATTCTCCTCGTCCAGCACGTCGATGCGCGCCAGCGCGAGCTTCTTGCCGTAGCCGGCCGAGCAGTCCTGAACCGGGCGCCAGAGCGCGCCCGAATGTTCCACTCCGGCGCCGGCGGGCCGCGCCAGCCGGGAGTCGATCAGAACCGGGCGCAAGGCGTGTTCCCGCCAGGGGCCGAACAGATCGTCGGCATGATGGATCGCCAGCGTGTCGGAATAGCCCCCGGCGCCGTCGCGCACGACGGACATCATCCAGAACCGGCCGGCGTGGCGGAAGAGGGTCACGTCGGCGGCTTCGATCCCCGTCAGCAATTGGCCGACGCAGCGCCACTGGCCGGGAAATTCGACGCAGCGATAGATCGCGACCGCGCCCGAGGCCGAGGCTTCGGGGACCATATAGAGCTCGCCCTCATGGACGATGAGGAAGGGATAGGACAGGTGCCAGGGCTCTTCCAGGGCGGGCAGGGGCGGACCCATCGGTCCGGAGTCGTCAAAGGGCTGGACCCAGATCGTTCCCTTGCCGGTCGCGTAGTCGAGACGCTCGTAGAACAGGGCTTTCCGGCCGCGCCATTCGATCGGAAAGGGGTCGGCGGCGAAACTGTCGCCGAGGTCGGGCAGGACTTGCCATCGAAACCCCCTCAAAGAGCCGGTCTCCAGCACGCCGGGGCCGTCGTGCAAGCGCCAGCCGACGCGCCAATGCGGCGAATGGCAGGACAGATGATAAATCCGCCGCAGGGCTTCATGGGCCATGGCGCGCGCGAAAAAGGCCGCGGGACGCCGCCCGGCGGCGGGCTGGGCCGGCGGGCGCTCGAAAGTGCGGCGCGGCGACAGCAGGACCTGTTCGATCAGGAAAATGACCCGCGAAAAGACCGCCTCCAGGCCGCCGGTGAGGCCGTCGGCGGCTTCGAGCGACGGCAGGGCCGCGCCGAGGACGGCGCCGCCGCCGGCCTCTTCCAGCGCCAGCGCGGGGCAGGCGCCGCCCAGCAGCGCCGCGACCGCGCCGGCCTCGCCCGGCGCGTTGTCGTAAAGCACGCGCCACAAGGCCTTTCCCGGGGCCGGCCCAGGCGCCTGGGCGCCAGTGAGGTCGATGACGATATCGGGCTGTTCTCCCTCCTCGCGCGCCGGCTCGAGGGCGGTGGCCGGCGCTGGGTCGCAAAGGGTCGGGCGCATCCGCCGCAGGATGGTTTTCTCCAGGCCGAGCAGCGCGCCGATCTCGGCGGGAAAGCCGCCGGCGCCCTCCTGGCGCGCCAGGCGCACCGTCGCGCGCGGCAGGACACGGGCCAGCCGGTCGCGCAGCCTTTCGTGCCAGCGCCGGAAATTGCGCGGGTCGATCAGGATTTCTATTTGCACGGTCTGGCGTCCGCCGCCTGAAGGAGGCGCATGAATTCATCGACCATTTTGTCGAGGGGGAACTTCTCGCTCAATTTGCGTCCCCGCGCGGAAAATTCCGCCGCCAGAGCCTCGTCCTCGCAGGCGCGTCGCGCGGCGGCGGCGAACGCCTCCGTGTCCTTTGCGTCGACGAACAAGGCGCAGGGCGCGCCCTCGACCGACAGCACCTCCCTCAATACCGAAAGATCGTTGACGATGACTGGCAGGCCGGCCTGGGCCGCCTCGACCGGCGCCAACCCAAAAGTCTCGCCGGCGCTGGGAAAGACGAAAGCGTCGAGCGCGGCGAGGAAGAGTCCCATCGTCTTCGTGTCGAGTTCGCCGAGAAAACGCACGCGTCCGGCAACGCCAAGCGCACGCGCCAAGGTCCACAGTCGCTCCCTGTCGGGGCCTTGGCCGGCGATGGCGAGATGCTGGTTCCGGTTGATCGTCAAAAGCCTGATGGCGAGATCGAGCTGCTTGCTCTCGTGCAGCCGCGCTGCGCAGCCGATGAGCTCCGCGTCGGGCGGCAGGTCGAGCGCGCGGCGCGCCTCGACCTTGGTCATTGCCACGGATTTGTCGAAGAAGCCGTGATCGATCCGCACCACGCGGCGGGCGTAGGAGGGGGGATAGCCGCCATAGACGGCCTCGGTCTCCGACGAATTCACCACGATGCGGTCATAGAAGCCGAGGCGCCCCAGCCAGAGGTCGGCCGCGCGCGCCCAGGCCGGAACATGCTCCGGCGTTGTGACCTGGTTGGCGATCACCATCTTCACGCCGGCAAGGCGGCCGATCGGCGCGGCGATCAGATTGCCGTAATGCTGCAGGGTGACGACGGCGTCGGGTTTCTCGCGGCGAAAATGCCGATAGAGCGCGATCAGCGATTTCATGAGGCCGAGCGGCGACGACGGCCGCCGGCGCGCGCAGAAGAAGACATTGTCTTCGCTGTCGAACGAATCCGTTCGGCGGAAGAAAAAGACCTGGCCGGCCAGCCAGCCGTTGCGGCTCGCGCCATGCGCCAGTTGCCGCGCGACTTCCTGCGCGCCGGCGTTCTCGGCCTGGGTCTGCACGAAAAGCACGCGACGGGGCTCGCCGGCGTCCAGGTCGCTGGCGCGAGGCCGCTTTGCAGCCCGGTAACCGGAAGCGATCGGGACCGAATTTTCGGGCGTGGCGAACTGGGTCATGCGGGTCCTCGACACGGCGGAAGGCGCTTTGTCAATTATAACGGAAAGCCTTCGCGCCGGGCCGGTTTCGCCACGAGAACCTTTTCTCATGGTTGAGGGAAAGGCTTAACGCCTTTCCGCCGTCAGATCGGGTTTCCGCGAGATTGCGGCGCCATCGGCGGCGAAGCCATGGCGCGAAAATCCGAATTCCGCATGCGGAATTCGGATCAGCGGGTCTGGGTCAGCAGCAGGTAA
>JAKANG010000070.1 GCA_021812505.1 Pseudomonadota bacterium | reverse complement strand
GACGCGCGCGTGCGGCCGCTGCCGCTCCCATTCGTCGAGCGCCGCGCCCCAGATGTAATCGAAATTCACTGGGCGCGGGATGGGTCCATTAGCCTGTTCCGCCAGTTGCACATAACCGAGGGCGGATCGCATGTAGGTTTCGTGCAGAAGGGGGCCGCAGGGCTCGGGGAGGATCTGATCGATCCCCCGCCCGGTCATGACGTCGCCGCACAGAAATATCTTCATCCTCGGCGTCTTCCAGAAGCGCGGCGCCTGCAGCGTTCAAGCCGCTGTTCAGGACGGCCATAACGGGTGGATCGATTTCGGCGTTCGGGCGATCAGGTCCTCGACCTCGCTCGCGGGCAGGCGCGCCGCGAGAAGTGCGAACACGGCCCGGGCCGCCTGTTCGGCGTCGATTCCGGGGTTTCGGCCGACGGCCTCGTGGACGCGTTCGCAGATCGCCGCGACACTGTGCGCTGGCCGCGCGCCGGCATGCCAGCCCTCGTAATAGAGCCCGCGCAGCAGCGGCGGCAGCTGCGCGCCGAGAAAAGCGACTTCGTCCCGCGGCAGGGCGTCGCGCAAGGCGTGCAGTCCGCCGATCAAGGCGGCGTAAGCTTTGCTGTGCTCGCGCCAGCCGAGCCTTCGCGCCAGATCGTCAACCCAGGCCCGCGCTTCGCCGACCGCCAGGTCGAGTTCTTTCACGTCCCTCGGTTTCATTAGGCGCCTCCGTTCACGTGAAAAATGATAATCAAGTTTCGATCAGCCATTGCAGCCCCGCGATGCTTCAGATCAAACTTGCGAGCACGGGCGAAGCCGGGGCGATAAAAGTTGACGCTCGTCAACGCCGACAAGCCCATTGACGCGTTATTTTTTTTAATTTGGTGCAATATGCGGGGCAGCACAATGACGGCCTCCGTTCGGCCCACGCGCGCGGGCGAAATAACGGCGCAGCCTTCCGCTTCGCCATCGCGGAGCGAACTGGAGCGCAGCCTGCTCTATTCGGAAGAACTCGGCATAGAATTGGCAGGACACAGGGACGCCGAATGCTTTCGCTGGTTTCTCGCCAGCCTTCTCTTCGGCGCGCGGATTTCCGAAAAAATCGCCAAAAACACCTTTTGGGCCTTCGTCCGGCATGACCTGACGAATCCGAAGAAGATCATCGGCGCAGGCTGGGATTTTCTCGTCAATCCGGTCATGCGGGAAGGCGGCTATGTTCGTTACGACGAGAGCAAATCGAGGCAGATCCTGCGCGACTGCGAGACGCTGCTGACGGATTATCGGGGCAGCCTGAACCTTCTTCATGAGATGGCCCGTGATCCGCGCGATCTCGAGGCCCGCGTCAACGCCTTCTATGGAGTCGGGCCGGTGACGACCAATATTTTTCTGCGCGAGCTGAGGCCTTACTGGGACAAGGCCGATCCGGCGCCCCTTCCATTGGTCGAGGACCTGGCGCGAAAGCTCGGCCTCGACCTCTCCCGCTACCGCCGTAAGAGCCTGTCGTTCGCGCGGGTGGAGGCGGGCCTGCTCAGGCACAGGCGCCTCCTGCCCGGCTTGCCGGGCAGGAGGCGGCGAAACTCATGACGCCGCCACTTCAACCATCGAGCCCCATGGCGCGCTGGGAACATTTCCCGCACGGCGCCGACATCGGCCTGCGCGGGTTCGGCGCGACGCCCGAGGAAGCTTTCGAGCAGGCCGCCCGCGCCTTGACGGCGGCCGTGACTTCGGCGCGCGTCGCCGCGCGCGTCGCCGTCGACGTCCGCTGCGAGGCTCCCGATCTCGAACTGCTCCTGGTCGAATGGCTGAACAGCCTCATCTATGAAATGGCCGTCCGCCGCATGCTGTTCGCCGCCTTTTCGGTGCGCATCGACGGCGCCCGGCTCGAAGGGACTCTTTTCGGCGAGCCGGTCGATGTGGCGCGCCATGCGCCGGCGAGCGAGCCGAAAGGCGCGACCTATACGGCCCTCAAAGTGGCCAGGGACGACGCCGGGGTCTGGTCGGCGGCTTGCGTCGTGGATGTCTGATGGAGAACGCCATGGACTTGGAGCGTTTGACCCGGATCGACCAGGCGGCCTGGCGCATCGAGCCGCGGGGAGCGATGCGCGTCCCCGGCGTCATCTATGCCGACGAGAATCTGATCCGCGCCATGGATGACAAGGTCTTCGAGCAGACGGTCAATGTCGCGTCGCTGCCCGGCATCGTCCAGGCCTGCTATGTCATGCCCGACGCTCATTGGGGTTACGGCTTTCCGATCGGCGGCGTGGCGGCGTTCGATCCCGCACACGGCGGAGTGGTGTCGGCCGGCGGCGTCGGCTTCGACGTCTCCTGCGGGGTTCGCACCATTCTGACCGGCGTGGAAAGCAAGGAAGTCGTTCGGCGTCAGGAGAGAATCGCGGATTCGCTCGAAAGCCAGATCCCGGCGGGCGTCGGCAGCAAGGGCAAGATCGCGCTCGAACCGGGCGAGATGGAGGCGATGCTGGAGGGTGGCGCGCGGTGGGCGGTCGCGCAAGGATGGGGCGAGCCGGACGACCTCGAGCGCATCGAGGAAAATGGCCGGATGGCGGGAGCGCGCCCCGATTTCGTCTCGGACCGCGCCAAGCAGCGGCAGCGCGAGGAAATGGGGACGCTCGGCTCGGGCAACCATTATCTCGAGGTCCAGGCGGTGGCCGAAATCCTCGATCCGGCGACGGCGGAAGCTTTCGGCCTGCGCGAAGGCGAGGTCGTCATCACCATTCATTGCGGCTCGCGGGGTCTCGGCCATCAGATCGCGGGCGAATTCGCCAAGGAAATGGTCGTCGCCGCTGAAAGTCTGGGGATCGAGCTTCCGGACCGCGAACTGGCCTGCGCGCCGATCGACTCAGAAATCGGCCAAAGATATCTCGGCGCCATGAGGGCGGCGGTGAACTGCGCCCTCGCCAATCGCGAGATCCTTTCGCATCATGCGCGGCGCGTCTTCCGCCATTATTTTCCGGGCGCGAATCTGCCCTTGCTCTATGACGTCTCGCACAACACCTGCAAGGTCGAGACCCATCGGGTCGGCGGCCGGAAACGCCGGTTGTTCGTGCACAGAAAGGGCGCGACCCGCGCCTTTGGGCCGGGCCATGAAAGCCTCCCCGAGGCGCTCCGCCCCCACGGCCAGCCGGTCCTCATCGGCGGCAGCATGGGGACCGAATCCTACGTCCTGGTCGGCGAAGCCGGCGCCGAGACGCGCTCCTTCTCCTCCGCCTGCCATGGCGCGGGACGCGCCATGTCGCGCCACGCCGCGCTCAGGCGATGGAGCGGACGCCAGATCGTTGACGATCTCGCGGCGCAAGGCGTGCTGATCCGCAGTCCGTCGAGCCGCGGCGTCGCCGAGGAGGCGCCAGACGCTTACAAGGATGTTACGGCGGTGGTGATGGCCGCGGAAAAGGCCGGCCTGGCCCGGCGGGTGGCGCGCCTGCGACCGCTGATCTGCATCAAGGGTTGAGGCGCCCGGCGATCGATATGGTTGTCAACGAATCGCGGCGTGAGCCCTATCACAGCCCCAATGCCGACTCGGCGGGCAGGTAAGCGAGCCCTTGCGCCTTCGCCACCGGCGCCGACGTCACCTTTCCTCGTGAAATCTGGAGGCCTGCGCGCAGGTTCTCATCCTCGCGCAGCGCGCGGCGCCAGCCTTTGTCCGCGAGCGCGTGGACGAAGGGAAGCGTGGCGTTGTTGAGCGCGAAGGTTGACGTGCGCGGAACCACGCCCGGCATGTTGGTGACGCAATAATGCACGATCCCATCGACGAGATAGACGGGGTCCGAATGCGAGGTCGGACGCGCGCTTTCGCAGCAGCCCCCCTGGTCGATGGCGACATCCACGATGACGGCGCCCGGCTTCATCGCAGGCAGCATGTCTCGCGTGACGATGGTCGGCGTGCGCGCTCCCGGCAGGAGAACGGCCCCGATCAGAAGATCGGCGCGCTTGACGATTTCCCGCACGGCCGTGTCCGTGGAAAAGACGGTGCGGACAGCGGCGCCAAATCTGGAATCGAGCTTGCGGAGCGCCTCTGGGTTGCGATCGGCGACGATGACATTCGCGCCCATCCCCAGCGCAATCGCCGCCGCATGGCGTCCGACGACGCCCGCGCCCAGAATGACCGCCTCCGCAGCCGGCACGCCAGGAACTCCAGCAAGCAGAACGCCGCGCCCGCCTGTCTGCTTTTCAAGGAAATGCGCGCCGATCTGGGGAGCAAGCCGGCCGGCGACCTCTGACATAGGCGTCAGGAGCGGAAGCCCGCCGCTCGGCGAGGCCACCGTCTCATAGGCGATGCAATGAGCGCCGCTGGCGACGAGATCGCGCGTCAGCTCCGGGTCGGGCGCGAGGTGCAGATAGGTGAAAAGCACCTGATCCGGCCTCAGTTTCCGTCTCTCGACGGGAAGCGGCTCCTTGACCTTGACGATGAGCTCGGCGCGCTCGAAGATCGGGTCGGGTCCATCGACGATGGAAGCGCCCGCCGCCTCGTAGGCGCCGTCGGCGAAGCCGGCGCCAAGTCCGGCGTTTTGCTCCACCAGAACCTCGTGCCCGCCCCTGACAAGTTCGGAGACCGAGGACGGCGTGAGCCCCACGCGATATTCATTGTCCTTGATTTCCTTTGGCGCGCCAATCCGCATGTCGTTCCTCCACCGATCCGGCGGCCGGTTCGTTCGCGAAAACGACCAGCTCGACCTTCCTGATTGCATCAAATCGCGAAGGAGAGCCGATCGCCGGCCCCTTCGCAAATCCCTAGAGCGAAATCCGTTCACGCCGGACGGGGATTTCGCTATAATATTCTGTTTTTTCAAGCATAATCACAAAACGTCTGCAGCTTTTGGGGATTATGCTCTAGCCGGCGCGGCTGTTCGCCAGTTCCTGAACGCCTTCGAGCAGAGCGTCCACATCCACGTCGACATTGTAAAGCGCGACGCTTGCGCGCGCCGCGCCTCGTGCGCGGAAAACCTCGAAAAGAGGCTGAGCACAATGATAGCCGCCCCGCAGGGCGACGCCCTTGCGGTCGAGTTGGATGCAAACCTCCTCCGGCGACACATGCTCCATGCAAAAAGAAACGACCCCTGTTCTCAGACGCAAGTCGAGAGGGCCGAGAATGCGGACGCCCTTGATGGAGGCGAGACCGCCGAGCAAGCTCCGCGTCAATCGGGCTTCGTGCTCGCGGATGGCGTTCCAATCAAGCCCTTGCATCCAGTCGAGCGCCGCGCCGAGACCGATCGCAGCCGCTATGGGCGGCGTTCCCGCTTCGAAACGGCGCGGAGGCGGTCGGAAACGCGCGCTCCCCAGCGTCACCGTTTCGACCATCTGCCCGCCTGTCATGAAGGGAGGCATGGTTGCGAGAAGCGCGGCGCGTCCCCATAGGATTCCGACGCCGGTCGGCCCGAAGGCCTTATGGCCGGAGAAGGCGTAGAAATCGACGCCCAGCGCCCGAACGTCCACCGGACTGTGCGCGACGTGCTGGGCGCCGTCGAGCATCACCTTGGCGCCCACGGATCGGGCCGCCGCGACGACGGGCGCGACATCGGTTACGGCGCCCGTGACGTTGGAGCAATGGGTCAGCGCCACCAGGCGGCATCGATCGGTGATGCGCGATTCCAGCGCTTCGAGGTCGAGCCTGCCCTCGGGCGTCATCGGCAGAAAGCGCAGGACGATTCCGCGCTGGGCGGCCAGAGTCTGCCAAGGCGTCAAATTGCTGTGATGTTCGAGGACGGAGAGCAGGATCTCGTCGCCGGCGACCATAAGCGTCCCGAAAGAATGGGCCAGCAAATTGATCGCCGACGTCGCGCCATAGGTGAAGACGACTTCTTGATCGGAATAAGCGTTGAGGAAGCGCGCCGCCTGTGCGCGCGCGCCGTTATAGGCCTCTGTCGCGGCGCGGGCGCGGCGGTGCAATCCCTCGTGCACATTTGCGCGCGCCTCGATTTCGAATCCGCGCAAAGCCTCGAATACGCAATCCGGCATTTGCGCCGTCGCGGCGCTGTCCAGGTAATGCAGACGACGATCCGCCAATCCAGGAAACAGACGCTTGACGGTCCCAGCTGCGAAACCAGCCCGGGAAGCGCTCTTCGTGATCATGGCCGTCCGATCCCGGTCGCCGACCCAGCGGCGCGGAAAACTAAAACAGTTTCCGATTCGGCCGTCAAACTCTCAAGGCTCCCTGGGCCTTCCGGCCACGACGCCGATGGGCGCGCCGGCCGCCGGCGGGACTTGTCTCGGCCCGATCCCGCTTGATATCGCCCCTGGCCGGAAATAGCCTGCAACCGAACGAAACAGGCGCCCAAACCGTCGGACCGCGCCACGCCGGCGCGAGCCGCGCCCCGGCGGGCGGAACGACGCGCATTGGGCCGGATCGCGACGGGAGGGGCCATGAACGCCGACGATGTCCACGACGCAGAGAGTCCCGATCTCCAGCAAGGCGTCCAGGCCCT
This sequence comes from Pseudomonadota bacterium, assembly GCA_021812505.1. Next base: position 602 of record JAKANG010000070.1, on the reverse strand, counting down.
TGACGCCAGCCAGCTTTATCGCCGGTCCGACCTTTCGGCGCTTAATTTTTCCACAACGGACGATCTCGAAGCCGTCGACGGACTCGCCGGGCAGGAGCGGGCCGTGGAGGCGTTCCATTTCGGCGCCAAAATCCGTTCGCCTGGCTTCAACCTCTGCGTCGTTGCGTCAGAAGGCGCTCGGATGCAGCAAGCGATCAAAGAGCGTTTGGAAGCGATCGCGCCGCGCGAAAGAAAACCTTCCGACTGGGTTTACGTGAACAATTTCGCCGAGCCGCACCGGCCGGTGGCGATCGAATTGCCGCCCGGTCGGGCGCCGGCGTTGCGCGATGCGATGCACGAACTCATCGAGGATCTGAAGGCGACCATCCCCGCCGCCTTTGAGAGCAGCGATTTCCAGACGCGTCGCGCCGCCATAGACGAAGCCGCGCAGAAAAAGCAGGAAGAGGCTTTTGCCGCGCTACGAGACAAAGCCGCCGGTCAGAATGTCGCCATTTTGCGTACGCCCAACGGTTTCGCCCTCACGCCGATGCGCGACGGCCAGGTCGTTGAGCCGGATGAATTCGCCGCTTGGACCGAGGAGCAGAAAAAGGCGGTTCATGACG
>JAKANG010000069.1 GCA_021812505.1 Pseudomonadota bacterium | reverse complement strand
ATCTATCGACCAGCATGCTGACAAGATTGGGCGCCTCCTTCTGACCCTGGGCGATCTGAACGAGATCGGCGTCGCCGTCGCCGCGCGAAATCTGAACCAGGCACAAGCGGTCGCGATGCGGATTGAGCCCGAGCGTTTCGGTGTCGATGGCGACGCTGTCGCCCGGCCGGTAATCGACGGGCAGATCGCCGTGGTGCAAGCGGATGGTCATGACATTTCCCGTAATACTGGTTCTCATTGAAGGGAACCAGCTAGGAGCGAGCGCCGAAAGGGCGCCGGAAGACCCCCGTCTGACGACGGGCTAACCGCCGAACTGACGTGAGGGACCTCGTCGATCGCGACACGTCGCGACCGACGAAACCAAAATAAAGCTCGCAACGCGTAGCACCGTGGCCGCGCGGCGGCAAGCCGCGCGGAATTCCTCAATCGAGATCGGGCTTGCCGCGAAAGGACTTGATCGCGCCGCGCTGCTTCTTGCCGTCGAGCCGGCGCTTCTTCGAGGCCAGCGTCGGCCGCGTCGGGCGGCGCGGCGGCGGCGGCGGGCGGGCGGCCTCGCGGATCAGCGCGATCAGCCGCTCAAGGGCGTCGGCGCGGTTGCGCTCCCGGCTGCGGAATTTCTGCGCCGCAATGATCAGGTCGCCATTGGCGGCGAGCCTGCGCCCCGCGAGAACCGCGAGCCGGGCGCGCACTGGCTCCGACAGGTTCGGCGACGCTAAGATATTGAACCGCAATTGAACGGCGGATTCGACTTTCTGGACATTCTGGCCGCCGGGGCCGGAAGCGCGCAGGAAATCCTCGCGCAATTCGGATTCGTCGATCGCGATGGAAGGCGTGATCCTGATCATGCGCGCCTCGCTCGCCGCCCCTTGGCCGCTTCAGGCAAATCCGACAATTGCGCTCACTGTCGCCGATTGGCCACAGTCCCGCGCCGGCTTTGCGTCTAATATGAGACTCGGCCTCGCCGCCAGAATTTTTTTTTACCCTGCGTTCCTTGCCCGATGATCGACAGCGACAAAGCAGACAAGACGTCGGAGGACGCCGCCAATCTCCTGCTCCGGATCGCCGTGGCGGCGGCCTTTGTCGCGACGCCTCTTCTGCAGCTTTTCTCCCAGCGCGCGATCTTCATCCTGCCGCCGATCGCGGGCGCGCTCATCCTGACCGCTGGCGTCACGCTCGCGCCACGGCTGAACATGCGCGATATTTTCGCCTTTCTGCTCTCTCCGCTCGGCCTCGCCGCGTCCTTCCTCGCCTTCTGGATGCTGCTGTCCCTCTTGTGGACGCCCTTCCCCGTGGAGGCCTCGACACGCCTGATCAAGTCGCTGCTTACCCTCGCCTGCGTCCTGCCGGCCATCGCCTCCCTGCCCGCGCGCACCCGCGCCGCCAATCTTTATTTCCTGCCGCTCGGCGTCGCCCTGACCGCCGTGGCGGCGCTGATTTTCTCCGCGCCCGGCCTTCCCGGCGGCGGCGAGACCGCGGCCGGGGAAAATCTGAGCATCGGAATGGAGGCGGCTTTCCTGCTGCTATGGCCGGCGCTGGCGGCGACACATTTGCGCGGACGCGCGACCCTCTCGGCGGCGCTGGTCATCGTCGTCGTCGCGGCGGCGGTCTCGGTTCCGACGCCCGGCGCCCTCGGCGCGGCCGCGCTTGCCGCGGCGGCCCTCGCCTTCGCCTGGCGCGACCCGCAGTTCGTCGGCCTGTGGCTCGGCAGGCTGGGCGCCGCCAGTTTCCTGCTCGCGCCGCTCGCGCCGATACTGCTCAACTTGAGGACCGGCCCCGACGCCCCGGCCTGGGCGGTCAGCCTCAAATTCTGGCGCTGGATGATCGCCAGCGACGGGGCGCGCGTGATCACCGGCCACGGCTATAATTTCGTCAATTCCGGGCTCTGGCGCGGCTATATCCCGCTGCAGGCGCCGCATTCGACTCTGTTCGAGGCCTGGACCGATCTCGGCCTCGTCGGCGCGGCGGCGACCGCCGTCCTGATTCGGCTGGCCTACAAGGCGGCGGCCGACCAGTCGCGGCGTCTCGCGCCCTTCTGGATCGGCGCCCTGACCTATGCCTTGGCCATGGGCCTTTTCGGCCTCGTCACGACCCAGGCGTGGTGGATCACCGTGCTGGCGCTTGGCCTCACCGCCTTCGCCTTCGTCACGCGCGCCGACTACAAGACCGCCAGGCCCAGCGCGCCGAGATAGACTTTCAAGGCAGGACTTCGAAAACCTTTTCCTTGGGGCGGCAAAGGCGCGCGCCCTTGGGGCTGACGACGATCGGCCGCTCGATCAGCACCGGATGCTCGGCGATCGCCACGAAAATCGCGTCGTCTGACAAAGCCGGATCGTCGAGGCCCATTTCGGCGTAAGGCGGCGCCTTTTTCCGCAGAATATCGCGCAGTTTCAGCCCGGCGCGCGCCAGAATTTTTTCAAGCTCGGCGCGGCTCGGCGGCGCCTTGAGATATTCGACGATTTTGGGCTCGATCCCGGCCTCGCGAATCATGGCGAGCACGCTCCGCGACGTGCCGCAGCCCGGATTGTGATAGATCGTGACCTCGAAACCGCTCATGGTTGTCCTATCCACCGAGTTCTTCCCGCAGAATCTCCAGCTCCAGCCATTGATCCTCGGCCGCCGCGAGTTCGGCCTCGGTTTTGGCGAGCAGCGCCGTCGCGTCATTGAACCGCTTGGGATCGCGGGCGTAAAGCTCGTGATCGGCCAGAATGTCATGGAGCTTGGCGGCCGTGGCGCGCAGCTTCTCCATTTTCTCCGGCAGGGTCTCCAGCGCGTGCTTCTCCATGAACGTCAGCCGGCGCCTGGTCTCCGCGCGCGGCCCCTCGACGCGCTCCGCCTTTTTCTCAGGCGTTCTGGGCTTTGCCGCCGCCGCGAGGCCATGGCCGCGCTGGGCGACCATGTCGCTGTAGCCGCCGGCATATTCGATCCACCTGCCGTCGCCTTCCGCGGCGACGACCGATCCGGCGACGCGGTCGAGAAAATCGCGGTCGTGGCTCACCAGCAGGATGGTGCCGGGATAATCGCCGAGCATTTCCTGCAATAGGTCGAGGGTTTCGAGATCGAGATCGTTGGTCGGTTCGTCGAGCACGAGGAAATTCGAGGGCAGCGACAATGCACGTGCCAGAAGCAGCCGCGCCCGCTCGCCGCCCGAAAGTTTCGCCGTCGGCGTCCGCGCCTGTTCCGGCGCGAAGAGGAAATCCTTCATATAGCCGATGACATGCTTCTTCTCGCCGTTGATCTCGACCCAGTCGGAGCCGCCGCCGGTCAGGGAATCGGCCAGAGTCGCTTGGGGGTCGAGGGCGGCGCGACGCTGGTCGAGCGTCGCCATCTGGAGATTGGTCCCCAGCCTGATCGTGCCGGAATCGGGTTCGAGCGCGCCGGTCAGCAGATTGATCAGCGTCGTCTTGCCGGCGCCGTTCGGTCCGACCAGAGCCAGCCGGTCGCCGCGCAGCAGGCGCAGCGAAAAATTTTTTACAATCGGGCGGTCGCCAAAACTTTTCGAGATATTTTCCGCCTCGACCACCAGCCTGCCGGAAACCTTGCCCTCGGCGACGCTCATTCTGACCTCGCCGGCGGCTTTCGTCGCCTCGCGCTTTTCCCGGCGCAGGGCGGCGAGGCCAGCCATACGGCGGACGTTGCGCTTGCGCCGCGCGGTGACGCCATAGCGCACCCAATGTTCCTCGGCGGCGATTCGGCGGTCGAGTTTCTGGGCGTCGCGCTCCTCCTGCTCCAGCAACGCGTCGCGCCAGGCCTCGAAACCGCCGAAACCTTCATTGAGCCTCTTCGTCCCGCCCCGGTCGAGCCAGACCGTGACCCGCGACAGGTTTTGCAGGAAACGCCGGTCGTGGCTGATGAGAACGAGCGCCGAGCGCAGGCCGGCCAGTTCGCCTTCCAGCCATTCGATCGCCGGCAGGTCGAGGTGATTGGTCGGTTCGTCGAGCAGCAGAATGTCGGGCTCGGGCGCGAGCGCCCGGGCGATCGCGGCGCGGCGAGCCTCGCCGCCCGAGAGAGTCTCCGGCTTTTCGTCGCCGGTCAGGCCCAGAGCGTCGAGCAGGTAATGGGCGCGATATTGCCCGTCGCCCGGCCCCAGCCCGGCGACGACGTAGGAAAAGACATCCTCATAGCCGGAAAGATCGGGCTCCTGCGGCAGGTAGCGCACGGTCGCGTCAGGCTGGAAAAACCGCTCGCCATGATCGGCCTCGATCTCGCCGGCGGCGATCTTGAGCAGGGTCGATTTGCCCGAGCCGTTGCGGCCGACCAGGCAAATCCGGTCGCCGCGCTCGACGACGAGATCGGCGGAATCGATGAGCGGCTTGCCGCCAAGGGTCAGACCGACGCCCTGCAGGGCGAGAAGGGGAGGAGCCATGACGGCATGAAACGCAAAATGGCGGCAAGGGCAAGGGGCTCGGCTGGCGGGGCGCGTTCGCCCGGGGCCGAGCGGCCGGGGTCGGTAAGCAAAAAACGGGCGCCGCCCCATCCGGACGGCGCCCGAATTGGTTTGCGGACCGCGCGGCCTCTCCTTACTGGATGAGGTGCGGCGCGGAATTGACGGCGTTGATGAATAGTTGATTCAGCGCCGCTGTGATGTCGCCGTCCGTGCTGACCTGGGCGAAGAGCTGCGGCGAAGACGCGCAATTCTGCAGGTTGGTCGGGACCTGGGAGATGAATGGCGCTACGGTATTGTTATACCATGAATTGCTCGTGACCGGATAATAGGTCGTGTAAAGCACAGCGATGCGGATTCCGCGCGCCTTGATGGTCGAACAAAGCGCCGTGTTCACCGGCTGTTGGCAGCGGGTGAAGCTGCCATAACCATTCGAAAAGCCCCAGAGCTGCGATGTGTTGCAGGAGGTGCTTTTGTAGAGGGATACGTCGTCAACGCCGTCGGTGACGATCAGCAACACGCCTTGCGGCGAATCGCCCGCATTATTCGTGCCATTTCCGGGAGTTGGCATGAAGCTGTTCACGGTTGTGAGGGCATTGCTGAAATTGGTGCCGGTGTCATTGTTGTAGGTGTTCGCCGTGAGACTGACCGTCTTGTATGTGCTGGTCCCGGTCGGATAGGTATAGGACGAGCCATTCGCCAGATAACTGTTGTCGCTCATCAATGGCGGCATGATCGCCGAAATCGCGCTCTGCATGCCGGCGACATTGCCATCCGAAACAGCATTGAGCGCCAGCAGCTTGGTCGCGCCATCGCTGAAAGTATGCGCGGACATCTGATAGGTGATCTGCTGGCCGGCTGGCGCGGACGCGTTGTATTGATCCATCAGACTGTTCGCCGTTGTGACAAGGCCTTGCGCCGCCACGCGCACATTGTCGATGCGCAAGGTGATCCCGTTCTTTTCCGCGTAGGTGTAGCTGTCGGTCGCGCCCCAACCCGGATATTGTTTGAGTTCGGGATCCTTGAAATTCGTTTCATGGCAGGCAAGGGCGCAGCCGGCGTTTTGCACCATGGCGTTGATTCCCGCCGTGGTCGCGGGAAGCTCCATCGACGGCGAGGAGTCCAGCAGCAGGTAAAAATTGATGTTGGGCGCCGTGCGGACCGTGGCGGTCGAGGTGACGGCGAATGTCGTTGTCGGGGCGTTTTCCAGGCCGCCAAAAAAATTCTTGACCGAGATCGTCGCGGTGACGGAGACCTGACGCACTTTCCCGTTCGTCACGTTGGTGTCGGTCACGTTCACGCACAGGCCGGGCGAGGTCGTGGAGCAGTTCGGGCTGCCGTAGTTGACGATGGCGCCCTGGACCAGCGCCGCCTGGGCCTTGAACATCACGATCGACGCGGCCTGCGCCGTGGCCGTATCCTCGGCGAACATCGCCGGGGTGGTGGCGGCGAGCGCGGCGGCGTCCGCCACGGCGGTCATCTGGCCGCGAATCATCGCGTCACGCGCGTAATCGATGGCGATTCCATTGATGAGCACCATCGGAATGGCGGCCACGGCAAAAATGATCGCGACATTACCGCGACGATCGCGCCAGAAGCGACCGAATGACTCCCGATGGTTTTTTTCGAGCAGCATGTTGGTCGAGCCTCAATTTCAGGAACAGCTGGGGGCGGCATAAGGAATGCAGCCTATAGTGCGCGGATTCTCGTAATAGGTTGAATTGAAGACCATCGGTCCGAATAGATTGCTTTTCAGCACCGGCGTGTATCTGAAACTCGCGCTCGCATAAATCAGGGAAACAGGAACCGGAGGCGTGCCCTGTTCGGACAATACAGCTTGTTTAACGGAATCCGGTAAAGTGAACGGGCTGCCTTGCGTCAAAGCCGCGCCGTTGACCGCCTGACTCCAGGTCACGGTCGTATTGCCGGTTCCATCCGTCGTCAGTTCGGCGACCACGACCGTTGTATTGGCCATGTTATAGGGCGATACGATCTGCGCCGAAGCGTTCAGGATCTCGGACATGAGCGTGGCGTCGACGCTTGACTGACGGGCGACGAGATCGGCGATCGTATGCGCGGTGATCGTCACCTTGCGTTGCGTGCTCATCGCGTCGGTGAGCGTGTATTCGCCAATCAGGAGCAGCAGGGCGAGGGGCACGATCACGGCGAATTCGACGGCGGTCGCCGCGCGGCGGTCGCGCAGGAAGCGCGACGCCGTCGCCCCGTTCTTCATCCACCAGACAGGACGTGACCAACGCATCTTCAGCTCCCCTGGTAAGGCTCGACCTGAAACACCGAGGTCGTCATCATGAGGTGGTCGCCATTGGGGAGATTGGCGAGGTTGAGGGCCATCGCGCCGAGATAGATCGGGAACTGGTACATCACCCGCAACACCAGGATGCTTCCCGCCCCGCCGGTCTGGAACTGCCAGTTGTTCGTCACCTGGCCTTGCGCGTTGTAGGTCAGGGTCGGCGCGGACACGTTGGCCGAGGCGAACGAGCTGACGTCTTCGAGATCGACCATGACGCCGGAGCACTGGAAAGGAACCGTCAGGTGTTGACACACGGAGGAGACAAACTGACTCGCGGTGAGACCGGCGCTTTGCACCTGGCCGGTCAGGAGTTGCCGCGCGGCCATCTCA
>JAKANG010000068.1 GCA_021812505.1 Pseudomonadota bacterium | reverse complement strand
GGGCGCGGCCGGCGCGGCGAAGGCGGCCTCCTGCGCCGGATCGACGGGTTTGAGCGCGCCTTGCGGGATTTCCTCGTTCAGGAGCCCATCCAAAGCGTTCGGGCGGGGCGGCGGGGCCGGCGGGGCGATCTTGAACGTCGCGCCGAACAAGGGCGCCGGATGGCGGCCATGCTGGAGGAACAAGGCGTTGATCGCCACCGCCGCCAGCAGCCCACCGAGCAGAAGGACGCCGAATGCGGGGGTGCGATAGCGCCAGAGCGCGGCGAAGCGCAGCGGCGCGGCCTTTTTCGAGCGTTCGGCCCGGGCTCCGGCGCCCTTGCGCGCGGCGCCCTTTTCCGGGCGGCGCGGCTCCAGGGCGACGAAATCGAAATCGGAAGCGGCGGCGATCTCACGCAATTTTCTTCACCTGGTCGTTGGAGCGGGGAAGGTCTGACGACGCCGGCGGCGGGCCGCGGCGGGCCAGGGTTTCGATGTTCACATTCTTCGCGATGGGCGCGGGGCGCAGGCGGCAGTCGCGCGGCAGGCGAACGGTGACCCGAGCGCCCTGGCCGGGGGCGCTTTCGAAGGAGAGAATCCCGCCATGCAAGGCGACCAGGCCGCGCACGATGGACAGGCCGAGGCCCGCGCCCTCGTAGGGCCGGTCATAGGTGGCGCGCGCCTGGAAAAAGGGATCGCCAAGACGCGGCAGGTCCGCCGGGCTCACGCCGATTCCGGTGTCGATGACGGCGATCTCGACGAAGGCGCCGTCGGGGCGGGCGTTGATCGCCACGCTGCCGCCCTCGGGGGTGAATTTGATCGCGTTGGACAGAAGATTGAGCAGGATCTGCTTGCAGGCGCGCCGGTCGGCAACAATCTCGCCGACCTCCGGCGGGCAGGCGCGCGACAGCCCGATCATCTTTTCCTCGACCTTCAGCCGCATGACGTCGCCGCAGAAATCGATCAGACCGCCAAGGCCGAAGCGCTCGGGCGCGATCTCGAAATTGCCGGTCTCGATTTTCGACATGTCGAGAATCGTGTTCACCAGGCTGAGCAGATGCTGGCCGGACTGGTTGATGATGCCGGCGTATTCGCGCGCCCGCGTGGGGTCCTTCGGCGCCATCGACGGATTGGCGAGCATTTCGGAGAAGCCGATGATCGCATTGAGCGGCGTGCGCAATTCATGACTGATATTGGCCAGAAAGCGGTCCTTCCAGGCGATGGCCTGTTCGCTTTCCGAGCGCGCCCGCTCCGTGGCCTCGCGCGCCTCCTTCATCGGCGTCACGTCGCGCAGGATCGCCATGACGATCCCTTCGGCCGCGCGCGAGCGATGGGCCCGCATATCCACCCAGATGAAGCGCGGAACGGCGGACAAATCCTCTTCCTCGTCCCCCGCCCCTGCGCGCAGCCGGAATTCGGCCTCAACGACATTCTCGCTTGCCGCCGCCTCGGCCAGGGTCTTGAGAAAGGCCGGACGATCGGCGACCTGAATCCGCTCGAACAGGCCGCGCCCCATGAGTTCGCGGCGCGGGTGGCGGAAGGCGTTGGCCGGGTCGGTGACCAGTTCGAGAACCAAGCCGCCGCGATCGAACTCAATCACCAGATCGCCGACGGTCGCGGTCAATTCGCGATAGGCGGCCGCGGCGGCCATCGCGCAGCGGCCCCGCATCTCGGCGACGCGGGCGCTCCAGGCCGCCAGCAAGGCGCCATAGATCATGGCCGCGGTCGCCGTCGCATAATCGGTCAGGCCGACTCCGGAAATCGGATACAGCCAGCCCAGCGCGGTGGCGGCGACGAGGACGGCCATGGCGACGATCGACGCGGCAGCGCCGCCATAGGCGAGCCGCGGCTCGCCGCCCAGCGTCGCCTCCAGCGGGCCGAGCAGGAAGCAGGCGAGCGCGCCGACTGTCACCCCGCCATGAGCGAGGGTTAGCGCGATCCCGAACAGCGGAACGGCGGCGGCGCTGATTGCCTGCGCCAGATCGAAACGATCCCAGCGGTGCAGGACATAGACACCGGCGAGCGGCGTCAGCAGCAAGCCGAAGGCCGCGGCGTCCCAGGGGCTCGGCGCGCCGCGCGCGAGAAGATAGACCGGCGCGAGCGCCATGAAGGGAAGGCTCAAGGCGAGGCGAAGCGCGATGTAACGATCGCGCCGCCAGCGTTCGAAATCGACCGGCCGCGCGCCGTGTTCGGCCTTGGCTGACTTTTGCCCGGAGAGGCGCGGCATGGATGGCTACTCGACGCGTGAAAAACTCGGATCGGCCCCCACAATGCGCCCACCGCGTTAAGCAGCCTCTAAAACCGCAGCGCCGCCGCGCCCCGCGCCGGACCTCATTGTTCCCTTATGGTTTCATCTTCCTTTCCTGCCCTTTGGCTTCAGGTCGGGGTCGCGCGCAGCCTCGGCGCTCGAAATTGCGCCCGTTCCTACGCGCCTTTTTCGCCTTGGTTAAAATTCTGCGACTTCGCGCGCGGACATTTGAGCGGAGAATTTGAATTAATCTCGACGCGTTCGCCTTAGACTGCACGGCCGATGACGCCATCCATTCATGAATTGCGCGATGGCGGGCGGTCGAAAGACCAGAGGTCGAAGGCGGATTGAAATGTTTCTGCTGCGCTGCCTGTTTTGGCTTGGACTGGTGTTTTTCCAGATCGCCCAGCGCGAGGGCGCCAATCCATCGGCCGTTCTATATCCCGCCGCCACACGTCAAAGCGCGGGCTTCGACCAGATGGCGGCGAAAGCTGTGGCGCGCCAATGCCAGACTCGACCCGGCGCCTGCGTCGCGCTCGCCGCCACGGCCGCCAAATTCGCGAAAATCGACGCCTCGGCGCCCAGCCGCGACACTCTGTCGCGCCGCGACCGCAAATCCGTCTGGCGCGAAAGCGAATAAAAAACCCGGAGCGACGGATCGCTCCGGGTTGAGAAGGCTTTCGTTGCCGCGAACCGACAGGCTTTGATCCGCGCGACCCCTCGATTACTTGCGACCGCGGCGGCGCTGCTGGCCAAGACCCATTTGTTTGGCCAGATGAGAGCGCGCCTTGGCGTAATTGGGCGCCACCATCGGATAATCGGGGCCAAGACCCCATTTCTCGCGATAATCTTCCGGCGACATATTGTACTGAGTCCGTAAGTGCCGCTTCAAGGATTTGAACTGCTTTCCATCCTCAAGGCAGATGATGTAATCGTTGGTGATGGATTTCTTGATCGGAACCGCCGGCTTGGGCGCCTCGGTTACGGTCGGCGCGGACCCGCTCGTCACACGCAAAAGCGCTGCGTGGACGTCATTGATCAGCCCCGGAAGGTCAGAGGCCGGGACAGAATTATTGCTGACATAGGCGGAGACGATGTCAGCCGCCAACTCAATGTAGTTTTGCATGCCTGAGTCGCTCATCGTTTTTTGAATCTCCTTGCGCGGTTTTCATATTTTTTCCTAGGACCACGGGACAATCGGCCGCGTCGCCTCGAATAGTCAGCCTTGAGCTATTGAATCGTTCCTTAATCTTTTCAATAGGGCACGGCTTCGCATTTTGCAATATCTCCTGAATGGTTAGCGTCAAATTTATTCACAAATATGTTTTTGCGCCGACGCTCAACTCGCGAATTGGACGAAAGGCCAAAATAGAATTCCCTTCGGGCCGGCGCCGCGACCCGTCAGCGAGTCGCCATTATTCACCTCCCACGCGGCATGAAAATAGTGAAACGCCAGCGATTTTGGCCTTTCGGAACGCCGCAAGCAAAAGCACGCTCCGCGGCAAGAAACCGAGCGGGATAACGTCCGAGAAAATCATCTGGTAAAGTCACTTGGCGAAAGGCCCGGGCCGGGAAATATTGGTTCGCCATTTTTTGGAGCGACGATCGACGCCATGCCCGCTTTCTTCTCGAAGGCCCTGAAAACCCAAGCGCCCCGCGCGGAAAAACGCCCGCTGCGGCTTGTCGCGCATGGCGTCGAGCGGATCGACGACTACGCATGGATTCGTGCGGAAAACTGGCGCGAGGCGATTCGCGACCCCGCGGCGCTGCCGCCGGACATCCGCGCGCTGATCGAGGCCGAAAACGCCTATTGCGCGGCGGCGCTGCGCGAACTGGAGCCGCTCGCCGACAAAATCTACGAGGAAATGACCGCGCGCGTCGATGAAACCGATTCGGCCCCGCCCGCGCGGGACGGCGACTGGCTTTATTACAGCCGCTTTCGCGCCGAGGGCCAGCATGAACTGTTCTGCCGCAAGGCGGTCGCCGGCGGCCCGGAGCAGATCCTGCTCGACGGCGACGCGCTCGCGGAGGGCAAGGACTTTTTCAGCCTCGGCGACGCCGTCCATTCGCCGGACCATCGCCTGCTCGCCTTCGCCTGCGACCAGCGCGGCAATGAACTGCATCGAATCGCCTGGCGCGACCTCGCCACCGGCGCAACGGGCGCCGACGTGGTCGAAAACAGCGACGGAACCATCGTCTGGACGACGGATTCTTCCGGCTTTTTCTATACGCGAATGGACGAGGACTTCCGCTCGTCGGAAGTTTTTCTGCACCGGCTGGGCGCCGATCCTTCGACCGACCGGCTCGTCTTTGCCGAAAAGGATCCTGCCTGGTTCGTGCATCTGCGCGCCGCGCGCTCGCGAAAGATGGCGGTCGTCAAGGTCAGCGACCACGATTGCGCGGAAAACTGGCTTGTCGATCTCGACCGGCCCGACGCGCCGGCGAAAATCGTCCTGCCGCGCCGCGCTGGGCTGCGCTACGAGGTCGAGCCCGGCCGCGACCGCCTGTTCATGCGCACCAACGCCGACGACGCCTTCGACTACAAACTGGTCAGCGCGCCGCTCGACGCATTTGCTTCCGGCGAATGGCGCGAGGAAGCTCCCCATCGGCCCGGCCGGATGATCTTCAACGCCTCGGTTTTCGCGGATTACCTTGTGTGGCTGGAGCGCGAGGATTGCGCGCCGCGTCTCGCCATCAAAGATCTCGGCGACGGTGGCGAGCATCGGCTCGATTTCGCCACGCCCTGTCATCATCTGCGCCTTCAGCCCAATTTCGAATTCGAGCGGCCGATCCTGCGCTTTTCCTATTCGTCGCTCGCCGAGCCGGAGGAGATTTACGACTATGACCTCGCCACGCGCGAAAAAACCCTCGTCAAGCGCCAGAACGTGCCGAGCGGCCACAAGGCCGCCGACTACGAAACCCGGATGGTTTTCGCGCCGGCGCCGGATGGCGAGGAAGTTCCGATTTCGCTGGTGTGGCGGCGCGACCGCAAGCGAGGCCCCGGCCCGCTCCTGCTTTATGGCTACGGCGCCTACGGCGTCGCCTTGCCGGACTCTTTCGACGAATCGCGCTTCAGCCTGATCGACAGGGGTTTCGTCTACGCCATCGCCCATGTGCGCGGAGGGACCGAAAAAGGCTCGCGCTGGTACGAAGCGGGCAAGCTGGAGCGCAAGGCCAACAGCTTTTCTGATTTCATCGCCTGCGCTCGCGCTCTGTGCGCCCTCGGCCTCACTGAGCCGCAAAGGATCGTCGCCGAGGGCGGCAGCGCCGGCGGCATGTTGATGGGCGCCGTCGCCAATATGGCCCCCGAGCTTTTCGGCGGAATCCTCGCCGAAGTTCCATTTGTCGATGTCGTCAATACGATCATGGACGCCAGCCTGCCGCTGACGCCGCCCGAATGGAACGAATGGGGCAATCCCATCGAGGACGCCGAAGTCTTCCGAAGACTCCTGTCCTATTCGCCCTATGACAATGTCGCCGCCCACGACTATCCGCCGATGCTCATCGAGGCCGGGCTCACCGACCCGCGCGTGACCTATTGGGAGCCGGCGAAATGGGCGCAGCTTCTGCGCGAACGCATGACCGGCGGCGGGCCGATCCTGCTCAAGACCAATATGGAAGCCGGCCATGGCGGCGCGGCGGGCCGCTTCGACGAGCTTGAGGAAGCCTCCCTGCGTCAGGCCTTCGCGATCGCCGCCACCGGCGGGGAGATTAAAGCCTGATCAGGCGCTGCGTTCGAGGAACCGTTTCAACTCGTCCATCGAGGCGAAGCGATAGACGCCATGCGCGGTTTCGGCGTCGATCGTGCCGTCGACATACAGGATATAGCGGGCGCCATTGGCTTCATATTGACCGAGGATCGCCGGGGTGGGCGGCTGGGCGGCCTCTTCTTCCGGCTCCTCGTGAAGGGCTTCGCCCTGAGGCTCTGGCGCAGGCCGCGGAACTTCGTCGGGCCCCTGCCGCCTCAAAGGCTCGGCCGCCTCATGCGCAAGCGCCCTGATTTCCTCTGGCTCCTCGATCAATTCCTCGACGGCCTTTTCCCAACCATAACCTTCGTCCGGAGCCGGTTCGACGACGGTCTCCTCGCGCTCTTCTTCAGCCGGAACTTCGCGCGCGGGCGTGTCATGGGCGGCGGCGGTCGCCGCGGCCTCTTCGTCCGCGGCCTCGTGAACCGGGCGCTCCTGGAACAGATCTTCCTGAGCGGCGACTTCTTCGGCGACCGCCTTTGCCAGCCAGTCCCTGTTCTCGTCCGCAAATTCTTCTTCGGGCGCGGGTTCCGGCTCCACCACGCGGGCTGCGCCAAAGGCGGTTGCATAGGTCGTCGCGCGCATCGTCCAAGCCGCCGACGGCGCGGCGAAGTCTTCCGCGGCCGGCGCGGGAGCCTGCTCGACGGAGGCGGCTTCCTCCACGGCCGGGGCCTGCTCCGCCACGGTCTCCGCCTCCGGCGCCCGCGCGACCGGCGCGACCTGCTGGGCGGCGGCGCTTTGGCCGGCCTTGGCGAGGAACAGCGCCACCTGCGCGGCGGAGGCGGACAGGATCTTCAGTTGCCGCAGGATCAGGCCCAGGGCGATCAGGGTCAGCCCGGCGCTGAAGGCGATCGTGCCGGAGATCACCATCGACCAACCGCGCTCGACCTGGATATAGCCATAGCTGTTCCCGGCGACGGCAAGGCCAAGCAGGAAGATGAAGACGCCGAAGACGATGACAGTGCGATCTGCTTTCACGCTGGCGAAAACCTTTCTCCGCGAGAGATCGTCAGAGCCCAGACGGCCCCGAATCAAGAGCATAGCGGAAATTTGCTTA
>JAKANG010000067.1 GCA_021812505.1 Pseudomonadota bacterium | reverse complement strand
GGCGGCGGTCATGATCGATGCCTTGTCGGCGCCGGCGAGCAGCAGGTTGCGGATGTCGTCGAGCGTGCGCACGCCGCCGCCGACGGTCAGCGGCATGAAACAGGCTTCCGCCGTCCTGCGCACCACGTCGAACAGGAGATTGCGCTCCTCATGGCTGGCGGTGATGTCGAGAAAGCACAATTCGTCGGCGCCGGCGGCGTCATAGGCGATGGCGCATTGCACCGGATCGCCGGCGTCGCGCAGATTAACGAAATTGACGCCCTTGACCACCCGGCCGTCCTTGACGTCGAGACAGGGAATGACGCGAGTCTTGAGCAAGAAACCCTCCCCCTCAGGCGGCGCGTTTCGATTTGATGAGTTTCAGGGCCTGTTCGGGGTCGAGCCGGCCGTCGTAAAGCGCCCGGCCGGTGATGGCCCCGGCGAGCCGCGCGCAGTCGGGCTCCAGCAACCGCTCGATGTCGACGATCGAGGCGAGGCCCCCCGATGCAATCACCGGAATGGCCAGGCTGTTCGCCAGAGCGAGCGTCGCCTCGATGTTCAGGCCCTTCAGCACGCCGTCGCGGGAAATGTCGGTATAAATGATGGCGGCGACGCCGGCGTCCTCGAATCTCTTGCCCAGTTCGACCGCGGTCAGCTGGGAGGATTTGGCCCAGCCGTCGACCGCGACGAGGCCGTCGCGGGCGTCGACGCCGATGGCGATCTTGCCCGGGTGGCGGCGGGCGGCCTCGCGCACCAGAGCCGGATCGCGCACGGCGGCCGTGCCGATGATGACCCGTGCGATTCCCTTATCGAGCCAGCCGTCGATCGTGCGCATGTCGCGGATGCCGCCGCCGAGCTGGACCGGCATTTTTGTCACGGCCGCCAGAACCTTCTCGACGGCCTGGGCGTTCATCGGCTTGCCGGCGAAGGCCCCGTCGAGATCTACGACATGGAGATATTCAAAACCCTGGCGCTCGAAGGTCAGCGCCTGGGCGGTGGGATCGTCATTGAAGACCGTGGCGAGCGCCATGTCGCCATGGACCAGCCGGACGCATTGCCCACCCTTGAGATCGATTGCGGGAAACAGGATCACGGAGTCCACCTCAGGAAATTGGAAATCAGCCGCAGGCCGAAGGTCTGGCTCTTTTCGGGATGAAACTGCACGCCGACGATCGTGTCGCGCCCCACGGCCGCCGTCAGCGCCTCGCCGTAGTCGGTGGCGGCGATCACGTCCCGAGCGTCGGAGGCGACGAGATGGAAGGAATGGACGAAGTAGGCGTTCTGGCCGTTTTCCCCGGTGGCGAGGCCGTCGAACACCGGATGGGGACGGCGAAGAGCGAGGTCGTTCCAGCCCATATGGGGGATTTTCAGCGCCGGATCGCCGGGCCTTATGGCCGCGACCGTCCCCTTGATCCAGCCGAGGCCAGGCGTTTCGTGATGTTCCAGCCCACGCTCGGCCAATAATTGCATCCCGACGCAGATGCCGAGGAAAGGCTTTCCCTTGTCGCGCACGCCCTCTTCGAGCGCCTCGACCATGCCGTCGATGGCGAGCAGGCCGGCCCGGCAATCGGGAAAGGCGCCGACGCCAGGCAGGACGATGCGATCCGCGCGCGAGACGGCGTCCGGGTCGGAGGTGACCTGGATCGAGGCCGCGAGGCCGCTGTCGCGGGCGGCGCGCTCGAAGGCCTTGGCCGCCGAATGCAGGTTGCCGGAGCCGTAATCGATGATCGCGACGTTCACTTCGTCAATTCTCCGGATGGAAAAGGCCCAGAAGGTCGATCGTCCCGGCCTGTGGCGGCGGCGCCGGCTCTTCGAGCGGTTCGGGCGGCGGCGGAGGAGGAGCAAGGTCCTTGGCGGGTCCCTCAAAAAAAACCTGTTCCGCCTCGCGCGCCGTATCGCCCAGCGCAAAAGCCTGTAACGCGAAACCGTATTTCGTGAGTTGGGATTGCTCCAACCGGTCGCCCTCAAGGCCGAAAGCCAAGGCGCCGACCAGATAGATCAGGCCGGCCACCGGACCGTCAAGGCGGAAAGCCAATGCGAGCCCCGTCACGGCAGCGACCCAGACGATCCAGAATCCGAGCGCGGCCCACAACCCCTTGCGCGCCGTCCAGAGCGGCGTCAGCCAAAAGGCCTCGTGCGAAAAGCCCTGCTTAACGAAGGCCGCGCGTTCCAGGGATTCGCCGGAGCCCTCGCCGGCCGGAAGGAAAACCCCGTAAAGATTCATAGCGCTTCCTCGCAGCGTCACAGCATTCCCTTGGTGGAGGGAATGCGCTCCTTCTGCCGCGGGTCGATCGCCAGCGCCGCGCCGAGCGCCCGCGCCACGCCCTTGAAGCAGGATTCGACAATATGGTGGCTGTTCCCGCCATACAGCGTCTCGATATGCAAAGTGATCGCCGCATGCTGGGCGAAAGCCTGAAAGAACTCGCGCACAAGTTCGGTGTCGAACGCGCCGATCTTCGCCTGGGGTATTTCAGTGCGGAACACCAGGAACGGCCGGCCGGACACGTCGATCGCGACGCGGGTCAGGGTTTCATCCATCGGCGCATAGGCGGCGGCATAGCGCACGATGCCGCGAAAGTCGCCCGCCGCGCGCTTCAGGGCCTGGCCCAGAGCGATCCCGACATCCTCCACCGTGTGGTGCTGGTCGATGTGCAGGTCGCCCTTGGCGGCGATTTCGATGTCCATCAGCGAATGGCGCGCCAACTGGTCGAGCATGTGATCGAAAAAGCCGATACCCGTCGAAATCTTGCTCGCGCCGCCGCCGTCGATCGTCAGCCTGACCGAAATATCCGTCTCTTTGGTCGTGCGTTTGAGCTCCGCCTGTCGCGTCATCTGCTGTTCCATACTGGCATAGGCGGCTCGTCCGCCGAAAAATTCCGACACCGCCCGCCGAACGCCACGGCTCATAGCAAATGGCGCTTCGCTGCGCCACTCTAACCGCAAAAGGCTTGTCATTGCCACAGGCAGGCCATAGATGCGGTCTGCCCGTCGATCGCGACGGAACATTTCGGGTTGTTTCAGTCATGACGGACCAATTGGGCGCGCCCTCGATGCACGCCACCACCATCGTGCTGGTGCGCAAGGGCGGCAAGACGGTGATCGCCGGGGACGGACAGGTGAGCCTCGGCCAGACCATCATCAAGGGCAACGCCCGCAAGGTGCGCCGGCTTGGCAAGGGCGAGGTCATCATCGGCTTCGCCGGCGCGACCGCCGACGCCTTCACCCTCAGCGAACGTCTTGAAGCCAAGCTGGAGCAATATTCCGGCCAGCTTCTGCGCGCCTGCGTCGAACTCGCCAAGGACTGGCGCACCGACCGCTATCTGCGCCGGTTGGAGGCCATGATGCTGGTGGCCGACAAAAACGCCGCCCTCGTTCTCACCGGCACGGGCGACGTGCTCGAGCCCGAGCCCTCGGCGGAGGGCGTGGTCATGGGCATAGGCTCGGGCGGCAATTATGCGCTCGCCGCCGCGCGCGCCCTGATCGACACGGATCTCGACGCCGAGACCATCGCCCGGCGCGCGCTCCGGATCGCAGCGGACATCTGCGTCTACACCAATTCCAATATTGTCGTCGAAACCATCGACTCGCTCTGAGATCAGCGAAATTCCAGGCCCTGCCCATGACAGACCTCTCTCCACGGGAAATCGTTTCGGAACTCGACCGCTTCATCATCGGCCAGAAGGACGCCAAAAGGGCGGTGGCGATCGCCCTGCGCAACCGCTGGCGGCGGCTGCGTCTCGAAGGCGCGATGCGCGAGGAGGTTCTGCCCAAGAACATCCTGATGATCGGGCCGACCGGTTGCGGCAAGACCGAGATCGCCCGCCGCCTCGCCCGTCTGGCCAACGCGCCCTTCCTCAAGGTCGAGGCGACCAAATTCACCGAAGTCGGCTACGTCGGCCGGGATGTCGAGCAGATCGTGCGCGACCTGATCGAAATAGGCATCGCTCTGGTCAAGGAGACGAAACGCAAGGACGTTTCCGCGCGGGCGCAACTGGCGGCCGAAGACCGGATCGTGACCGCCCTCGTCGGCGCCAACGCCAGCGCGGCCACGCGCGACGCCTTCCGCCGCAAATTGCGGGCGGGCGAGATGGAAGACAAGGAGATCGAGGTGGAGATCGCGTCTCCTTCCTCGTCGTCGATGCCGATGTTCGAGCTTCCCAACATGCCGGGGGCGTCGATCGGCGCGATTTCTCTGGGCGATATTTTCGGCAAGGCCAGCCGCGCCAAGAGCCAGAAACTCATGGTCAGGGACGCGCGCGAACCGCTGGAGGCGGAAGAGAGCGAAAAGCTGCTCGACCAGGATGAAATCGTGCGCCTAGCCATCCGCGAGGTCGAAAACAACGGCATCGTCTTCCTCGACGAGATCGACAAGATCTGCGCGCGCGATGGCCGCGCCGGCGACGTGTCGCGCGAGGGGGTGCAGCGCGACCTGCTGCCCCTGATCGAGGGCACGACGGTGGCGACCAAGCATGGCGCGGTGAAGACGGACCATATATTGTTCATCGCCTCGGGCGCCTTCCACGTCGCCAAGCCGTCCGACCTTCTTCCCGAATTGCAGGGCCGCCTCCCGATCCGCGTCGAATTGTCCTCGCTGGACGAGGAGGATTTCAAGCGCATCCTGACCCAGCCCGAGGCCAGCCTGACCAAGCAATATCGCGCCCTGCTGGCGACGGAGGGCGTCGCGCTGGAATTCACGCCGGACGCCATCGAAACCATCGCGCGGGTCGCGGTTCAGGTGAATGCGAGCGTCGAGAACATCGGCGCGCGGCGCTTGCAGACGGTGATGGAGCGGGTGTTGGACGACGTCAGCTTTTCGGCTGGCGAACATTCCGGCGAGGTGGTGACGGTCGACGGCCCCTATGTCGAGGCGCGCGTCGGAGAATTGTCGCGCAATGTCGATCTGAGCCGCTTCATCCTGTGACGATCGCCGCCAACCAATGATTTTTCGGGCGCCCTTGCCAGGAAATTCGGGCGCGGCCATAAGACGATCGAATTTTCTCCCTGGCGGATCGCGATGACCTCCTTTCCCGAACGCGTCTTTTCCGGAATCCAGCCGACCGGAAATCTTCATCTCGGCAATTATCTCGGCGCCATCGTCAAATTCGTCGCGCTGCAAAAGACGCACGAGTGCCTGTTCTGCGTTGTCGACCTGCATGCGATCACCGTGCCGCAGGACCCGAAAGAGCTGCGCCAGGCGATTCGCAGGATCGCCGCCGCCTATATCGCCTCCGGGGTCGATCCGGCGAAGAACATCATTTTCAACCAAAGTCAGATCGCCGAACATGCGGAGCTGGCCTGGGTCTTCAATTGCGTCGCGCGCATCGGCTGGCTCAACCGCATGACCCAGTTCAAGGAGAAGGCCGGCAAGGACCGCGAGAACGCCTCGATCGGCCTGTTCGCCTATCCGACCCTGATGGCGGCCGACATCCTGCTCTACAAGGCGACGCATGTTCCGGTCGGCGAGGATCAGAAGCAGCATATCGAGCTGGCGCGCGACATCGCGCAGAAATTCAACAACGATTTCGCTGAATCCATCGCCGCCAACGGCCACGGGGACGGCTTTTTCCCCTTGCCGGCGCCGTTGATCCAGGGGCCGGCGGCGCGGGTGATGAGCCTGCGCGACGGGACGAAGAAAATGTCGAAATCCGACGCGTCGGAATTTTCGCGCATCAATCTCTCCGACGACGCCGACGCGATCGCGCAGAAAGTGCGCAAGGCCAAGACCGATCCAGAGCCTTTGCCGACGGATAAGGACGGCCTGAGCGGGCGTCCCGAGGCCGAAAATCTGGTCGGCATTTTCGCCGCCCTGAACGATACGACGCAGGACGCCGTGCTTCAGCAGTTCGGCGGGGCGCAATTCTCAACCTTCAAACAGGCCCTGATCGACCTCGCGGTGACGCGGCTCGCGCCGATCGGCGCCGAAATGCGGCGGCTTGAAGCCGACCCGGCTTTCATCGATTCCGTCCTGCGCGACGGGGCGCGGCGCGCGCGCGCCATAGCGGAGCCGAACATGTCCCAGGTCAAGGATATTGTCGGTTTCATTCGCTAAGCGGCGAGCGGTTTGGTTCGGCCTTTCACTCTTTTGGCGAAAGGCTTATCTATCCATTGGAATCATCTCCGGCCTTGAACCGGACGATCTTGGAGGCATGAATGTTCATTCAGACTGAATCGACGCCCAATCCCGCGACGTTGAAATTCATTCCCGGCGTCGCCGTTGTCGAGGGGGGACCCATCGACATGCCGAGCGCGCAGGCGGCCGAAGCCTCGCCGCTGGCGAGCGCCATTTTCGGGATCGGCGAAATCAGCGGCGTGTTTTTCGGACCCGATTTCATTTCGGTGACGAAGTCGTCGGGCGACTGGACTTATCTCAAGCCGGCCATTCTCGGCGTGATCATGGAGCATTTCACCTCCGGCGCGCCCATCCTGACCAATGGCGGCGGCGAGGCCGCGGCGGACGAATATTTCGAGCCGGAAGACGCCGAAATCGTGTCCAAGGTCAAGGAACTGCTGGAGACCCGCGTCCGTCCCGCCGTGGCGGGGGACGGCGGCGACATCGTGTTCCGCGGCTACAAGGATGGCGTGGTCTATCTGAAGATGAAGGGCGCCTGTTCGGGCTGCCCCTCCTCGACGGCGACGCTCAAGCGTGGCGTGCAGAACCTGATCTGCCATTTCGTCCCGGAAGTGAAGTCGGTCGAGCAGATCTGAAGTCTCGAATGGGCCTTGCGAGCGAGAGGAAACGGCTGGCGTGACGCGCATACTTGCGATCGACACTGCTCTGCCGGCTGTTTCCGTTTGCGTTCTCGACGAGGGGGCGAGCGATCCGGTCGCGCTCGACTCCATGGCCATGGAAAAAGGCCACGCCGAAGCTCTGATGCCGGCGATCGAGAAACTGATGGCGAAGGTTCAGGGCGGATTCGCGTCGCTTGATCGCGTCGCCGTGACGGTCGGGCCGGGCTCCTTCACCGGGATTCGGATCGGCGTCGCCGCCGCGCGCGGGATCGCGCTCGCACTTGGCCTCGACGTGGTCGGCGTCTCGACCCTGGCCGCATTCGCCGCGCCGCTGCTGGCGGGGGAGGCCGATGGCATTGTCGCGGCGGCGATCGA
>JAKANG010000066.1 GCA_021812505.1 Pseudomonadota bacterium | reverse complement strand
TCTCCGCGCCCAACTTGCGCACCTTGCAGCCTGAAGGGCGGCGCTTGCGCGACGCTGGCGGGGATCAGGAATTTTCAAACAATCGAGAGCGCCGACCGCCACACCGCTTGCGCGCCTGTCGCGCCGACGTCGCCTTCAATCCCGGCGGGCAGTCGATCAGAATCCGGCGACTTGTTTCTTCGATGCGGAAGGGGTCCGTTCAAGGTCACCCGCCAAAACGGCCGCATACGGATCATTTCGCGATCCATCGAGTAATCGTTTCGCGCCGCGGGTCTCGCGAATATCGTGAGGCGGCGCGAAATTTCAGGAAATTCCCGGCGTTCAGGCGCCCAGCGCGCGGAGTCCCTGCATGTGTGCGCCCGTGGCGCGCGCCGCCTGACGCTGATCCAGTTTCGCGGTCAGCGTCTCGGCGAAGGCCGAGGCGATCGCATTGTTGCGCGTCACCTGAGCGGGATGGCACGCGGCGACCGTCTGTTCCGGCGCGCTTGCCATTTCGTCGCGCGTCTCGTTCATCGGCGCCGGCGCAATATTATCCCGCATGATCTGACCTATCTCCTCGATCGACCTGTCGAGCGCCATCAAGGCGCGATATTCGGGAACCTGAAAAAGACGCTGGCGCATGCCTTCTCGCAATTCGCTCAGAACATTCATGATCTCGTGCGGCATCGATTCGCCTCCTTGTTCGGCGACCGACGATCTCCGGCCGAGCTTTCCCCAGACTGACGGCGGCGACGACAAGTTTCGCAAAAGGACGAAACGATTGAATGGGATCGTCACATTGGTTCCCGTTGGGCGCCTCGTCTGCGAAAGCGCTATCCGCCATGCTCCTGTCTCGCAATTCCTTGTGTAACGCCGACGCCGGAGACTGCCGCGGCAGCCCTGCTATTTTACGCCTGCACCTGTTGGAAGCGCGATTCGCGTCGCGGCGCCCCATGACGGACGACGCCCGAATATCGGCGCATGACCTGATCGCCTCCCTGCGCCGCGCCATCGCCGAGAAGCCGAGCCTTTCCTTCGCCGATGTGGTCGCAAAGCTGAAAACCTGCGACGAAATGGCCGCAGAAAACCCCGACGAGCGCCTCGACAACCTGCAAAAAACTCTCCTGAAAAGCGCTCTCGCCGACCTCGTCCGTATGCAGCCGAAAGCGTGAGCGCGTGGACAGGGACTCGAAAAATAGAGAGTTGATGGCGCAGAAGATCGAGGCGAGCGCGAAATCCTCGCTCTTCTCTCAAATCTGGCGCAACCGCGGGCCGATGGCTGTCGTCACCTACAGCGCAGCGATTGGACATGAAGAGCGCAACGACGAAAAACGCATGGAAGATCGCCGCCGAACGCGGCTTCGCGCGGGAAAAATTCTCGACCGCGCCAATCATTTTCTGATCGACGCGACGATCATCGACCGCTCATGTTACGGCTTGCGCCTGCGCCTCGCGCGCGACATCGCCCTGCCGGAACTGTTTCATTTTTTCGACGAGGAAAGCGATGCGATTTTCCTCGCGCGGATCGCTTGGCGCCGGCAGCGTCTGGTTGGCGCACGCCGAGGACCCGTCATCGCGGCGACGGCGCGGCAGATCGCCTTCCTGCGTGGAAAATTTTACGCCATCAAGGATTGAGCGAAGCCGCGCGCCGGATGGTTCAATGTGAAAGACGCGCGGCTCGAGGATCAATTCAAAGTCAGGCAATAGCCAAGGTAACGCTTGGAATCGATTGGATCATAGCCAAGGCGATGGCGCAGTTTCTTGCGCAACTTGCTGATATGGCTCTCAACGACGTCCTCCTCGACCTCATCGTCGAACAGGCCATAGATCGCGTTGAATATCTGGCTTTTGGTGACGCGCTTCGCCTGGTTCATCACCAGATGCTCGAGAATGCGGCGCTCACGACGCGGCAAGGATAAAGCGACGCCTTTTACCTCGGGATCCCGTCCGTCAAAATAGACCCGCATTTCACCGATGTCGCGGTGATCCGCCTGCGCTTCCTTGCGGCGGCGGATCGCTCCGACCCGCGCCATGATTTCCCGGACATGAACCGGCTTGCGGACCACGTCGTCCACGCCCGCCGCGAACAATTCCAGGGTCTGCTCGAGCGAAGGCGAGTCATTGAGCGCGATGACCGGAACATGGCAACGTTCGCGGATCATGCGTGGAAAGACTTCGCGCTTGGTGCAGTCGCCGATGAGGAAGGCCTCCACCGCCTGAAGATCGCATTTGCCGACGCCGGACACCCATTCCTCGAATTCGTCGGGCCGCAAACCCGTCGACGCCACGCCTTCTCGGTTGAAGCTCGAGGCATATCCGGTTTTCACGATCTCACGATCATCGACAATGACGAACATCATGTCCCCCAATTCGAAATTCAGCCCTTCGGCGACGCCGGCGGGCCACCGATTGCGACCCGATTCTGTTTACAATTTAAGGTTGTATTATCGTGGTTAATTTTTGGTTAACGGAGACGCCGCGCGTCCCGAAATGACGCGCCTCGAGAGCGCTGATAACAACGATTATTCTGCTTTTATTGACTTTTTTATGCCCTTCTGAACATCGCGCGGCGTCAACCTATCCAGCCGCCCGTTGCGTTCACAGGTTGTATCATGGCCAGCGATTCGGGGTTGTCCTTGCGGCGTGGCGTATTCGAACGGGTGCTCGAACAGCTCGAATCCCAAGAAGGCGCCGAAGCGCGAATTGCGCCGCCCTGGACCGAGGCCCGCCTTTGGCCTCGCCTTTCCGAACCGCCGGCAAAACCAGTCCAATGTCCCGAGACCATCGCCGCCGCCTATGCCGCGCATGACGTCGGCGACGAACATGGGCCACCTCCGCCCCAACGCCTGTGTCAGCCCGAAGCGGATATCGTCTCGATCCGTCGTGAAATCAGCGCCGCCAGACACGTTCAGGATCTTCGAATCCTGCGCCGGCGTTGCGCGCTCCTCGCCCATCCCGACCGCCTGTCCGAACCCGACCGCGCCATGGCGGAGAAATTCATGGCGGAAATCAACGCCGCGATCGATCGCGCGATCCAGGACCGTTCCGAGCCGCGCCAACGCCCATGATTTCCCTCATGCGCCGCCGGGCGAACAGAATTTTCGCGCATTTTCGGTCCAGGCGCCGAGGCCGCTGCGCACCATGTTGCCGATCACGGCGCAGACGTAACGCTTCTGGCCGGCATCATTGTCTGGACCGGCGTTGTAGCGCGCGACGGCCATTGTCCAGCTCGCCTCGCGCGCGCGGAGGGCTTTGAGGAAGCGCGCCGCATACGCGACATTGAGGTGGGCGTCGAACATGGCCTCGAGCGAGGCGAAATGCGCGCCGTGCCAGCGTTGATTAATTTGCATGCAGCCGATGTCGATGAATTTCGCGCCACGCCCTTGCGCGGCGGCGAAGACCTGCATCGCCTCCGGCAGGCTCGTCGCGATTACCGCGACGCCGTCGATATTGAGCGCATAGGGCTGCAGGCGGCCATGCTGGCCCGTTTCCGTCAGAGCCACGGAATAGAGGACGCTCAAGGGGACGCCCTCCGCGCGCGACGCCTGCGTCATTTCCCGCTCGCAAGGGCCCATCGCTTCCGAAGGCGCGGCCACCGCCCCGAGACTAGAGATAAAGATCGCGATCAGCGCGAAGGCGTTGCGCGTCACGCGCCATTTCCGAAGAATCATCGCTTGCGGTCTCCAGGTTACGCTCGGGGGGCGCCTGCCGCGACGGCCGCGCCTGATCGTCGGCGCGGCCGCCGCCCGTTGAAATGTCCGACGACGAACCGCCCGCGGCCGGCGCATTGGCCGCAATCCCCCCATTCGGCTTCACGGCGACGCTGATATCGACGCCGCCCGAACCGAGGCCCGCGTCACGCAACTGGCTCTCCAACCTCGTGCGTCGTTCATCGATCATCCGCGCGGTGTCGCCTTTCTCGGCCACGATGGTCAGTTCGAGGCGGTCGCCCACGCTTTTCATCCGCAGGGAGACACCGCCCAACTCATTGGGCTGCAATGTGACTTCGATATCCCGGCGCGGCGCGGTCGAAATATTCGCAGCGGGCGCGCTTGGAGCCGCGAGCGAGGCGCCTGCTGGCGTTCCTGTTCCGGCTCGTGCTGCTGAATTTTCGACGATTGGCGCGACAGGCGCCGCCACCGTCCCGAAGGAAGACTGTCCGGCTGCGGACGGCGAAACCTGCGGTGAAGCCACCGATTCCGGCGCGCCCAGCCGGGTCTCGTTGCGGGTTCCGGCAGTCGCCGTCGCGCTCGCCGTCCGAGCGGAAATTTCGCGCGCGGCGGACGCGGCCTCCGCGACAGGCGCGTGCCAGGTCTTCATGTCGACGACCTGGACATTGGTTGTCGCTCCTGTCGTCTGCGGGTTGAGCGCCGGGAGGCCTGGATCGGCGGCGGAACCTGTCGCGCTGCGGGCCGAAGAGGTCCTCCCGGCTTTTCCCACCTCTTCGGGCTGGCTTGACCAGCCGCCACGCCCGGGCGTCGCGGGGATTCCTGACGACGGCCCCGCTCCAAACGCGGCGCCTGGCGATAGCGGCTGGGTCGCCGCCATGGCCGCGGCCACAGCAGGATCAGTTGGCGAAGGAGTCGCTGGCAAAGGATTGGCGTCGATTGCGCTCCCGGATGGCGCCGCCTTTTTGTCGATTGCGCCGCCTTCAGGTGGCTTAGCCGCTTCGGTCGACGCATTGGTCCCGCTCTCGGGAAGAGCGTGTTCTGACGACAATTCGGAGCCTGAGACGCGCGGGGTGTTGTCTGATTTCCGGCGCTCGCTCCCTGTAGCGCCGATCGTCGCATGATCGAGCATGGAACGGCCGCCGCTCGAGCGCGGCTCTGCGGCCTCCGGCGCCCTGCCGCCCGCGGCCTGATCGGCATTGTCACCTGTTGCGGCGGGCATGGTTTCCGTAGACGCCTTTGCGTGCTTTTCGGCGAGCAAGGGACTTGCGGCGAAGGCGCGTCCCTGCGCCCCGCCCCACCGCGCGCCTCCACTCGCCGTCGCTGCGCCGCCGCCGGCCTCGGAGGCAAGATTCAGGATCTGGCTGATGACGTCGCCGCCCTGCGCTTGCGCGTCGCTCGCGGCGCCATTGCCCGGGGGCGCGGCCTCGCCGCGTAGGCTCCGGGGGACGGAAGGCGTTGCCGGGCCGGACTTGTCCGCGCCATCCTTCGTCGCGTCGACGGCGCTTTCGGCCAGCGTGGCGTCGAAGGCCTCTCCGGCGCTCGTGTCGCGGTTCGGAGCGCCCGGGAAATTCGCTGCGGCCCGCGCGCCGGCCGCGAGCCCATTAAGGATCGTGAAGGCCAGGGCGCTCATCGCTTGTTCGCCTCCATGCTTTTCTGCGCTGCCGCCAATGTTGCGTCGGCCTCGCGCAGGTCGGCTTCCGTCCGCGCGAATTCGCCGCCCGAAAGATCGCCCGCGCCGGGCGGGGGCCCGGAAAATTCCTGCTCGGGCGCGCGATGAATCCCGGCCAGAACCCTGGAAACCGCGTCGAAAAGCGGCTGATCGCCCATGGGCAGTTTCGCGCGGTCAACGCCGTGCAGAAGATCGCCATTCAGCGTCGGATCGGCGACGTTCGCGGCGGCGCGATAGAGCAGCGCCCTTTGCAGGTCAACGCCGTCCGGCGGCGCCAGCGCCAGGGCGCGGCGCGCGGCGAGATCCGCAAAGGCCGAATTGCTGGCGATGGCCGCATTATGGGCCATGACCAGATACAGCGCCCGCCGCTGTTCAACGCTGAGGCTATCGATGAGTTCATCGAGTTGCGCCCATTGCTCCACCTTGATGCGAGCCGACTCGCGTGCGAGCGCCGCGACAAACTGGCGCAAAAAATTGCCGGCATAGGGCGAGCGCCGGAAACGCGACCAATATTGCCCGGAAAGCTCCGCGAATTTGTCGAATTGCGCAGTCTCGCTGAGCAACCCCACTTCCCGCCGCAAAGCCGCCTCCTCCAGCAGCCCACCCGGCGCGAGGAGACGCGTGAGATCGAGCCTCGCGATCGCTTTGGCGCGGTCGTAATTCGCCATGAGAATTGACTGGACGAAGGCCATCTGCGCGCCAAGCGCGACATCGAGCGCGCGCGGATCGAGATTGAGAAGGGCGTCGCGTTCGGCGCAATCGATTCCATCAAGATAGGCGATCGCGCCTTTTACCAACCCCTCTTCCGACGCCACCACCGTGTGAAGCGCGTAAATCTTGCGCCCGAGCGCCGAACTGCCGCCGCTCAGCAGGAAAAGCGCAAGCGCCCGGGCATTGCGCTTCTCGGCCCAGGTTTCGCGCGGCAAGGCTAGGAAACGCGAGGCAGTGGAGCGGATCCGGCGCGGCATTTCGGCATAGGCGCCGGGATCGCCGGCGGCGACCCGCTCTTCCAGATCCTGCAGGCCGCGCACGAGTTGTTCCGGCTCGCTCGGCGCCATGGAAGGCGCGGCGGTAGGCTCACCCGGCTCCCTTCCCGCGTCCTTGGCCAAAGGCTCCGACGCTTTCGCGCTTTCAGGCTTCCCTGTCGCCCCGGACGCTCCAACCGCCGCGACCGAAGCGCGCGCGGGCGCCGGCTCGCTCGCCGCGACGACCGGCGCGGTTGATGTTTCGGCTGCTGCGGCTTGCGGCTTGGTCACCATCGGCCTCACGACCAGCCAACCGAGGACCCCCAACCCGACCAATCCGAGCGCGCCAGCGCCGATGATCAGGCGCGCGCGTTTCATCCCGGCGTTGAGCATCGCCAAATTTGGCCCCGACACCTTCGGCCATCCGAACTTTTTCCGGGACGAGGCCTGGCCGCGCAAGGCGGACAGGCGCAACTTCGGCGCCTTGAATTTCGGAAGGGGACGAGAGAATTTAGGCAAGGCGAACTTCATGGCGCCGCCTTGCGAAGCAGGATTTCGATCCGGCGGTTTTCCGCGGATTCGGGTTTCTGCGGATTTTTCAGCCGCCTGTCGGCAAAGCCCTCGATCCGTTCGACGCGCCATTCCGGCAGGCCCCCGCGCGCAAGCATGTAGAGCGCCATTTGGGCGCGCGACGCCGAGAGCCGCCAATTGTCCGACGCCCCGTTGCGATAGCGCCGCGCGTCGGTATAGCCGCGCAGCACCACGGCGCCAGGCTGCTCTTTCAACGTCTGTGCGATCCGCTCCATCAGA
>JAKANG010000065.1 GCA_021812505.1 Pseudomonadota bacterium | reverse complement strand
CGAAGACGGTATTTCGCCACAATATATAATACGATTACATACATCGAGGCAGGCATCCTCGTCGCACAATCGACGCGCGTGAATGGTTGAAGCCAAAACCCGACATTCGGGCGTCCCGCGCAGGCCATCCACAGAAAGCGCGGCCCGGCGTCCGCACGGATCATTTGACAAAGGCCCGGTGAAAGGCGCCGCGCTGTTCCCGACCCTTGGAGACGGCGGAAGCCTTGGTCTTCCCCCCACAGGAACGGTTCCGCATTCACCCTCGCAATCGAGGGAGATGCTCCGCCGGCGTCCACATTCATCCCACATTCATGCGCGAAGGTCCGATGATCTCGGCGTCGAGAATCAGACGACATGACGCGGGCCGGAGGACAGGCCCGCCATGAAGAATTTCCCAGTTCCTTCGTCTTCGTCGGAGGGGACGGAGCAAATCCGTCTCACGCAAGCCCCGACGAAGGCGAAGGAAACCTAGTGAAAGCGCGTCCCGGCGACCGGCCGGGGGACGCGCGACGACAATCGGCGCCGGCGCCCTGACGCGCTGGAGCCCGCGCGCGGGCCGACGGGTCCTAATTCATGGCTTGCGCGACAGACGGATTGACGCGCTCGAAGGATTTCGCCCAAGGCGCGGAGGCTTCGGTGAGCAGCTTGCGTCCGCGCACCAATTGGGCCGGATCGGACACCAGCCGCGCGATTTCCGGCGCCGGGCGCGGCTTGCTGAAAAGATAGCCCTGCGCCTCGTCGGCGCCGTTCGCGCGCAGGATCTCGAACTGCTCCATGGTCTCGACGCCCTCGACCAGCATGTCGATGCCAAGCTCCTGCACGATGGCCTTCACCGCCTTGATGATCGCGAGCGACGTTCCGTTCTTGTCCATGTCGCGCACGAAGCTCTGGTCGATCTTGACCTTGTTCGGCCTGAACCGCCCGAGATAGGCAAGCGACGAATAACCCGTGCCGAAATCGTCCAAGGCGACGCGCATGCCCATGTCGCGCAATTCGTCGATGGTCGCGAGCGCGGATTCCGCGTCGTTCATCAGCACCGATTCCGTGATCTCCATCTCGAGCCGGCCGGCGGGAAATCTGGTTTCGTTCAACACGCGGCGCACCATGTCGGCGACATTGCCGCGCGCGAACTGGATCGCCGAGAAATTGACCGCGAGGCGCACGTCGCGCGGCCAGGATTTCGCGTCGAGGCAGGACTGGCGCAGCACCCATTCGCCGAGTTGCACGACCAGGCCGGACTCCTCTGCCACAGCCATGAATTCCGCCGGCGAAATGACGCCGAGCGTCGGATGGCGCCAGCGCACCAGCGCCTCGCAACCTGAAATGCGTCGCTTTCCCAGGCTGACGATCGGCTGGTAGACTACCTCAAGCTCGTTGCGCCCGATGCCGAGGCGCAAATCGCGTTCGATCTCCTGCTTCCGCCGCGCCTCCTCCGCCATGTCCCGCGCGAAGAAGCGAAAGGCGCCGCGCCCGGCGTCCTTGGCCGCATAAAGCGCCATGTCGGCGGCTTTCATCAATTCGCTGGCGTCGAACCCGTCGTCCGGCGCCATGGCGACGCCGATGGACGCGCCGATCAGCAGCTTGGCCCCCTCCACATGATAGGGCTCGCTCAAAGTCTCCACGGCCTGGGCCGCGAATTGCGCCGCCTCCTCGCGGCCGCAACGCCGCAGAAAAACGAATTCGTCGCCGCCGAGCCGCGCCACCGTGTCTCCCTGCTCCGCAATTTCCTGCATGCGCTTCGCGACACGCTGCAGCAGCTTGTCGCCGACCGGATGGCCGAGCGAATCGTTGACATGCTTGAACCGGTCGAGGTCGATCAGCATCACCGCGAAGGGCGGCGCGCCCTCGCCGAGGCCGCTGGTCGCGCGCTCGAGCGCTTCGCGGAAGCTGGTGCGGTTGGACAGGCCGGTGAGGTCGTCGAGCCGCGCCAGGAGTTCGATCCGGCGCTCCGAAGCGCGCCGCGCCGTGCAATCCTCGATCAGCAGCGAAAATCCCTCCTGCGCCGGCTGGAAGGTGAACTCCATGCCGCGCTCGTCGGCGAGATCGACCGTTTCCACGACGCGCGCAGGGCGCCTGGCCGCCGTCTGCGCCGCGACGCAGAGATCCTCGACGCGCTGCGCATCCCGCAACCGGACGCCAAGGTTGCGGCGCAGAAGCTCCTCGACCGGCATGCCTCGCGCGGAAAGGCCCGACAGGCGGAACATGCGCAGGAACTGGCTGTTGCCGGCGATGAGCCGCGACTCCGCGTCGAACATGCCGACGCATTGGCTCATGCCGTTCAGCGCCACCGAAAGCTGGCGCCCGGCCTCCTGCGCCCGCGCCGCGCGTTTACCGCGGCGCCGGGTGGCGAGCGACAGGGAGACGCCAACGCCGAGCGCCGACGCCAGAGCGATCGGCGCGTCATGATCCCATGTGAGTCCGAGCCCCGCCGCGAAAAGCCCGAAGACGCCGAATGCCTGCGTCTCGACCAGAAAAGGCGCGGCGCTCTCGCGCTCCGCCGAAATCAGCACATAGCCGAAGCTCGAAATGACCGCGGCGATGCGGACGGTGGCGGGCGCGCCCGCCAGATAGGTCGCGAGCGTGACGAGGCCAAGCGCCCCGGCCATGGCGAGCGCCGCGACATGGCGCGCCATCCCGGCCGCTCCCGACGATGTTTCATCGTCCGCCCTTCCGGGCCAGGCCTGCAGCGCGATCTTGACTCCGGCGACGGCGATCAGCGCCCAGGCCGCGAGCTTGGTCAGGGAGCCGAACGCGCCGCCCAGCAAGGCGCCGCCCAGGGTGAGCGCGGGCGCTGCGTCGAGAAGGAGACTTCCGTCGGCAAAGGAGCGCGCCGACCCCGCGCCGCCCACGTGCGCCGGAGCGTCCGCCCGCGCGGACGAAAATTTCTGCGTCGAAGCCAGGGTCAAAGCAAATGCTCCCGATGCGCCGCCCTGCCTGCCGATCGCGGAACGCGCCGCGACGTTACGCGCGCCGGGTAAACAACAACTCAACCTGTAATTGTATTTCGTCGCTGCGCCCGCCTTGCGCGCGGCCACGCAGGCCGCGGCCTGGTCAAATATGGCAAAGCGCCTTCATGGACTTGTCCGAAAATCGGCTTAGATTGCGGGTGCGAAGCGACGCTTCCGCTTGCGGGGCCTGGGCGACGGACCCCGAGAACAAGGAGCCGGCCGATGAAGCCAGCCATAACGCCAGAACAAGCGGCCGATATGATCCCCAATGGCGCCGTCGTGATGATCGGCGGCTTCATGGGCGTCGGCAGCCCGCACCGGATCATTGATGCGCTCGCCCGCTCGGGGCGGAAGGACCTCACCATCATCGGCAATGACGCCGGCCGCCCCAATTACGGCATCGGCCGCCTCGTCCACGAGGGCGTGGCGCGCAAGATCGTCGCCTCGCATATCGGCCTCAATCCCGAACTCCAGAAACATATGTTCGAAGGCTCGATCGAGGTCGAACTCACGCCCCAGGGGACGCTCGCCGAGCGCATCCGCGCCGCCGGCTTCGGCCTTGGCGGCGTGCTCACCAAGACGGCTCTCGGCACAATCGCCGCCGACGGCCAGAAGGTGATCGAGATCGACGGCGAAGAATGGCTTTACGCCCCGCCGCTGCGCGCCGATTTCGCGTTGCTGCACGCCGACCGCGCCGATTTCAACGGCAATCTGGTCTATCAGCTCACCGCGACCAATTTCAATCCGGTCATGGCGACGGCGGCGGCGACGGTGATCTGCGAACCGCGCGAGATTGTGCCGGTCGGCGTCATTTCGCCGGACCATGTCAACACGCCCGGCGTGCTCGTCGATTATCTCACGCGCAGGGAGGCGCCCGATGACCCCCGTTGAAATCATCCAGCGCCGCGTTGCGCGCGAACTGCGTCCCGGAACGCTGGTCAATCTCGGCATCGGCCTGCCGACCGGCGTGGCGCATTACATCGATCCCACCGCGGGCATCCTGTTCCAGTCGGAAAACGGAATTGTCGGCATGGGCTCCCGCCCGCCCGAGGGCATGGAGGACGAGGAGCTGACCGACGCCGGCGGCGTCTTCACCACCGCCGTGCCCGGCGCGGCGACGGTGGACAGCACGTTCTCCTTCGGACTCATTCGCGGCGGCCATGTCGACGCCACGGTGCTCGGCGGCCTCGAAGTCGACGAGGACGGCCATCTCGCCAATTGGGTCGTGCCCGGCAAGATGGCGCCCGGCATGGGCGGCGCGATGGATCTCGTCTCCGGCGCGCGCCGCGTGATCGTCGCCATGCAGCACACCGCCAAGGGCCGCCCGAAGATCGTCCCGAAATGCACCTTGCCCCTGACCGCGGTCCGGCGGATCACCCTCGTCGTCACCGATCTCGCGGTGATCGAGCCCACCGACGAAGGCCTCGTCCTGCGCGAACGCGCGCCCGCCGTCGATGTGGCCGAGATTGTCGCCGCGACCAGCGCGAAGCTGATCGTCGCGGATGAGGTTCCGGAAATGGCGCTCTGACGCAACGATTTTCTCAGTCCGAAACCTTGCTCCCATCCTCCCGGATCACCTCGCCGGGGCCGGGATAGGTCATGGTCGACTCCTCGACGCAGGAGGTCACGCTTTCGTTCTTCCAGGGCGAGATCGCGCCGGGCTCGGCCAGCCGGAAAAAGCCGGTCCTGGCCGCGACGAGGTCGCGCGCGTCGGCGCCAGTGAGCGCGCAGGCCCAGACATGGGTTTTTTCGACGGAATATTTCCACGACGGATCGTCGCCATCGATCGCCGCCAGCCGGAAAACCTTCATGACCGCCTCCTGCAAACTCGTCTCGAAAATCTATCCGTGACCGCTCAGGGCTTCGCCGAGCGAATGTGCAATTCCTCGCCGTCGAGAAGGAAGCGGCCATAGCCGCAATGATGCATGGTTTTCGCCTTGGCGCGCCCGGGTTCGATCCAGGCTTTCACCGCTTCGAGGACGAAGAGATTATAGCGCGCGACCAAAGCGCGATCCACCACCCGGCATTCGATATTGGCAATACATTCCGCGATCCGGGGCGCGGCGACCATCGTCCCCTTTTTCGCCGTCAGGCCGAAGCGCGCGAATTTGTCGACCTCGCGGCCCGAGCAATTGCCGACGCCGACCACAATCTCCGCCATTTCGGCGGGCGGGATGGCGATCACGCATTCACCCGTCCTTTTCAGCGCCCTGTGCGAGAAATTGCCCTCGCTCACCACGCAGGCGATCAGCGGCGGATTGAATTCCAGCATTGTGTGCCACGACATGGTCATGACGTTGGCCCGGCCGCCTTCGCTCGTCGTCAGGAGGACGACGGGACCGGGTTCGAGCTTCTGATAGACCTTGCTGAGATCAAGCGCGCGCATGACCCCGATCATGCCGTTGCGCGCGCGAACCGCAAGAGGGCGCGATGAAGATCCCGCCATTTGCGCCCCGGCGGGCCGGGCGCCATCATCGCCGCGCCATCCGCCGGGATTCGCCCGTGAACGAAGAACGATCCAGCCTTTCGGAAATCTTTCGGACCTTTCTGCGCCTTGGCCTCACCAGTTTCGGCGGGCCGGTCGCGCACCTGTCCTATTTCCGCGCCGAATTCGTCGAGCGCCGCAAATGGCTCGACGAAAAGGCCTATGCCGACACCGTCGCTTTGTGCCAGTTCCTGCCCGGTCCCGCGTCGAGCCAGGTCGGCATCGTCCTCGGCATGTTGCGCGCCGGATTTGCGGGCGGCCTCGCCGCCTGGGCCGGTTTTACCCTGCCCTCGGCTCTGGCGCTGATCCTCTTCGCCTATGGTCTTGGCCGCATCGGCGACATTTCCCATGTCGCCTGGCTGCACGGATTGAAGATCGTCGCCGTCGCGGTGGTCGCGCAGGCCGTCTGGGGCATGGCGAAAAACCTCTGTCCCGACCGCGAGCGCGCAAGCCTCGCCGTCGCCGCGACCGCCCTGACGCTCGCCTTCCCCTCCGCCGCCGGCCAGATCGCGACGATCGTCCTTGGCGGGCTCGTCGGCTGGCGCTTCCTGCCCGCCGCCGCCGCCGGCCCGCACCGGCCCCTCCTCATTCCGGTCAGCCGCGCCAACGCCGCCATCGCCGCGGCGCTTTTCGCCGCCCTCCTCGTCGGCCTGCCCGTTCTGGCCCAGGCGACGTCGAGCCACGCCCTCGCTCTCTTTGCCAGCTTCTACCGCTCCGGCGCGCTGGTCTTCGGCGGCGGCCACGTCGTGCTGCCGCTGCTGCAACAGGCCGTCGTCCCGCAGGGCTGGATCGGCAATGACGCCTTTCTCGCCGGCTATGGCGCCGCGCAGGCCGTTCCCGGCCCGCTCTTCACCTTCGCGGCTTATCTCGGAACGGCGATGCAGGACGCGCCGAACGGTTTATTGGGCGGGCTCCTGTGCCTCGTCGCCATCTATCTGCCGTCCTTTCTGCTGCTGATCGCCGCTTTGCCCTTCTGGGACGCGCTGCGCCATCGTTTGAGCGTCCAGTCGGCGTTGAAAGGCGTCAATGCGGCGGTGGTCGGCCTGCTCCTTGGCGCGCTCTACACGCCGGTCTGGACCAGCGCGATCTTTTCCGGGACCGATTTCAGCCTCGGCGTCGTCGCCTTCCTGCTGCTGGTCTTCTGGAAGGCCCCGCCCTGGCTCGTCGTCGTGCTCGGCGCGCTGGGCGCGGCGGCCCTGGCCGCGCTTTAGCCGGTGAAAACAGGCGCAACCGTCGCTACAACACGTCGCGAGATAATCCGACGACTCGCCGGCTTCTTCATGAGGACTGCATGCTGACCGTCGCCCATCTTCGCCGCCCGGGCCTCGCGCCGGTCGATTTCGCGCTGGCGGATGGCGAATGCATCGCCGTCCAGGGTCCTTCGGGCTCCGGCAAGAGCCTTCTCCTGCGGGCCATCGCCGACCTCGACCCATCGGAAGGCGACATTCGCCTGGACGGCGCGCGGCGCGAGGACATGCCGGCGCCGGAATGGCGCCGCTGCGTCATCTACGCAGCGGCCGAACCGGGCTGGTGGGCCGAGACGCCGGCGCCCCATTTTCCCGGTCCCGACCAGGCGCGCGCCCTCGTCGAACAACTCGGCCTCAGCCCCGACCTCCTCGAACGGCCGATCTCAAGGCTCTCGACAGGCGAACGCCAGCGGCTGGCTCTCGCCCGCGCCCTCGCCCGCAACCC
>JAKANG010000064.1 GCA_021812505.1 Pseudomonadota bacterium | reverse complement strand
CGCGCGGGCGAATTTGACCAAGGCGGAGCGCAACGAGTTGGCGGCGATCCTGCCCAAGATCGCCGCCGCGTATCGGGAAGGGCGAAGAAAATGAGCAAGTTTGGACAAGAGCTGATCGAAAGCGCGAAGGAAGCTCTGGCGATCGCCGAGGGCAGGGCGAAGCCTGCCCGCGCGGTTTCGGCGGAAGCGCCGGACGTGGCGGCGATCCGCAAGCGGCTTGGCCTTTCGCAGGATCGTTTCGCCAAGCGGTTCGGGCTTTCGTCCGCGACCGTGCGCGATTGGGAGCAAGGGCGGCGTCAGCCGGACGCGCCCGCGCGCAACCTCTTGCGCGTGATCGACTATGCGCCCGAGACGGTCGAACGCGCCATTCGCGCGGGCGGCGGCTGATTGCTGAAATAAACGGCCGCGCTCGCCGCGCTGGCGCGCCCTGGCGGCGGATCGTCGCCGGCTCGACCATCAGGGCCGGGCTCGACGCCGAGGCGCTGGGGCTGATCGTCGCCGCCAGGCTTGACCATCGGGGCGGGGTTCGCCGCGCTTACGCGGCTGTCTCTAGCGCGCGCTGAACCGCCTCCGGCTCCTTTGAAATCACGATCAGAAACGCGCGCGTCGCGGCGTCAGGCCGTTTGCGCTTTTGCTCCCAGTCCCGGACACGTTTGCCGAATCCGAACCGGAAACCGAATTCTTCTTGGGTCATGCCGAGGCGCTTGCGGATCGCCTTCACGTCGATTTCGTCTGGCACATGCGCTTTGTAGGTCGAAGGATCGGCCTCGCCGCGCGCGATCTGCCGCGCTTCCTTCGCCGCGTTAATCAGACGCTCGCCAAATTCGCTCATGGCTTTCACTCCTTCACCTGCTTCGTTATCGTTTTGGCCCGCTCCCGCGCGCTCTTGCGGTAATCATCGGCGAGGCCGTCAAGATAAGCCTTCACCGCGTTGCGCTCCGCCTTCGACAAATTGTCCTTTTCGCCCTTGCCATAAATGTCGAGCAGGAAGACCGGCACATCATCCGCCGCATAAAAGGTGATGACGCGATAGCCTCCGCTCTTGCCGTGTCCGCGCCCAGCGATCCGAACCTTGCGGGCGCCGCCCGTTCCTTGCATCAGGTCGCCGGCGTCTGGATTGTCGGCCAGAAACGCCTTGATGGCTTCGCGTTCGGTCTCAGCGAGGCCAAGTTTGGCGATCCGAGCGAGATATGATGCGGTTTCGATGACCGTTTGCATGACTGAAACTACGTCTTTAACGTAGTTTATTCAAGAGAAAATACGCCTTTAACGTAGTGCGCCGGCGATCTTCGCCGCGCTGGCGCGTCTTGGCGACGGTTCCTCGCCGGCTCGATCATCGCGGCGGGGCTCGACGCTGGGGCGCAGGCGCGGACCGCTCGACCAGCGGAGCCGCGCCTATCGTCCTGCGGGCCCTCGCCACGGCCGTCGACGCCCGCCGGGCACGGTCCTCTCCCGCGCCATTCTGCCAGCCGCCGCGCTCGCCGCGCTCGCCGCGCTGGCGCTATCCCGCGCGCTTCATCGGTTCGATTTTGTCGAGCGCGTCGCTCAAGGCGTCCGAGGCCGTCTCAAGGGCATAGCGGCTTTGAAGGCTCATCCAAAATTCGGCGGTCGTTCCGAAGAATCGCGCCAGCCGCAAAGCCGTGTCCGGCGTCAGGTCAACTTGTTCATTGGCCAGCCGCTCAATGCGGGTGCGCGGGACGCCAAGCGCCCGCGCGACCGC
This sequence comes from Pseudomonadota bacterium, assembly GCA_021812505.1. The sequence continues at coordinate 5,422 of JAKANG010000064.1, read as the reverse complement.
GCCGGCCGAAAGATTGAGCGGCGAAAGGAATTCCTCCCGCAGGATTTCGCCGGGATGGACCGGCGCGAGCTTTAAGGCGGTCATGGCGTGTTCAGTGGTATCACGCCACGATACGCGGAGCAATCGCGTTGTATCACGCGACGATACAGAACGCGCCCCGAAGGATGCGCTTTTAGGGTATACCTTTTTCGAACCCGGCTTTTGCTCGGTTCGATAACCGCGTTTGACAACTCAAAACGAACCGAATATAAAAGAACCATGCAAAACGAACCGCAGGGGTTCAAATGTTCATCCGGGCTTACCTTCGCGCATCGACCGAAGATCAGAACGCCAGCCGCGCCCGCGCCGATTTGGAAAGCTTCGCCAGCGAACGAGGCTTGCGCATTGCCGCGACCTATATCGAGACTGAAAGCGGCGCGCGGTTCGATCGTCCTGAACTGTTCCGGCTCCTGGCTGATTGCGCGGCCGGCGACGTGCTTTTGGTCGAACAGGTTGACCGCCTGTCCCGCCTGAACGCCCACGACTGGGAAAATCTCAAGGCGCAAATCAGCGCCAAGCGAGTCCGCGTCGTCGCGCTCGACCTTCCGACCTCTTGGGCGATGGCTCAGGGCAACGGCGACGAATTCACCGCCCGCATGTTCGACGCCATCAATTCGATGTTGCTCGACATGCTCGCCGCCATCGCGCGCAAGGACTATGAGGACCGCCGCCGGCGGCAGGCTCAGGGGATCGCCAAGGCGAAAGCCGAGGGCCGTTATAGAGGCCGCCCCGAGGACGAAAAGCGCAACGCCGCTCTTGTTGGGATGCTCAAGGCGGGTCAGTCATGGTCAAGCATCGTCGCCGCAACAGGTTGCTCGCGCTCGACGCTCTCGCGGCTGGCGAAGCGGGTAGCGGAGAAACTCGCCTAATCGCGTTCTAGGAAGATGGTGCCTGCACCAATTCGGCCGAGGGCCTAAGTCGCGCTTGGCATGACGGACAAGCCCGGACCTTGTGGGAATTTGGCAACGCCACACGAATGCGTAACCATTCGTTACCGAAACGGACCATCTCTTACGAAAAGCGCGTTGACATCCGGACATTTCGGCCTATTTTGGGGACAGGCTTCGTGTGAACGGGGCCGCATTTATGCTCGTTACACAGCTTATAACCTCTTTCTGACACCACACAGCTAAGTCGCGCAAGCGACTTGTCGGACACAAAACGACGCTGCCCGAAAAGGGCAACAGTTTGGAAACGGCCTCGGAAACCCGGGGTCGTTTCTCTGTCTTCACACAATTAAATCCAAACAGCTATGGAGCCTTTGATCATGAAAGCCTACGAAAGCCTTTTTAAGCGCCATCGCGCGCAGGATATTTCAACCGCGTTCGCGCACTTCTACGCGATTGGTGGAGATTACGACGAGCCATTCAAGATCGTCGCGAGACAGACGGTCGATGGAATTGACGCTTGGCATTTCCGCCAAGAACGGTTTAAGGCAAAATATCCTTATGCGGTCCCGAAGCTCAAGAATTATTTGAACTATACGTTCAAACGCTTGCTTGAGCTTGAAAGCCTTTCTCCTGGCCAATATTTTCATCTATCAGCTGACGATGATTGGATTACGTTTAATACGGGCTTGAGCAATCCGCACGGCGCGGACTTGCTCGCCATATTCCAGCGCTACAGGCAACGCGATGGTGAAGAATACCGAATTGTCCCTGATTGGGTGTTTAAGGGATGTTACGCCCCTAATGAACGTCAATATCGTGAACATTTTAGCACCGACCGTCCAGACATCGCGTGGTATTCGTTGGATAGTCGTGATTTCGTCTTTGATACCTCTTTTTCTTTACAGAAAGATGTTTTCGACCACCTCTTCGAAAGAGCTAAGGAACGCGCAGGTCTCCCGGAGGCCCCGGACGAAGTGGTCAGAACATATCTTCGCGGAGCATTAGAGGGAATCGTTCCAAAACTGAAGCGCAACTATAAGGTTGCCATCCCGGTTTATTATGTTGAAGAGCAACGGATGCAGATGCTCTTGCCGTTTGCCTCTGCCAGCAACGGGAATGACGTTTCGAGCTTTTTGGTTGAACGCGACGATGCAAGCCGTAGTTATCAGATCAAGACGATATTTGATCTTGATCAGGCATTTTTTTCAGCGCGGTTGATTACGAGGCCGGATAAGGATTGGCTTGATCCGTAATGGCTACGGCGTGGGCGCACATCGCATCCACACACAAATCCTCTTCTTCTTCGCCATTCGACCCGGCGGTCATCGGCGCTCGCCGGGTTTTCCTGTTCGGGGCGAAGCGCAAAAAAGCCAATGATTTCAGTAGTGGCGCATTGCACCCGAACCTTGAAACAACGCGTTGATTACAATGACGTTATTTCAAAGCTATATCGCCCACCATTGCACTGGTCTTCCTGCCTCGCGGAACCCATATTGAAGCGGGCCAAATAGGCCTCCGCAGGCCCGTGCGGCGCAAATTCCGGACCCGTCGATGCTGCATCGCCTGAGAAACTTTCTGCTGACTCTCGCCGCCGTCCTCTTTCTCATCGAGGCGTGGCTGTGGGATTGGACCCAGGCGCTCGGCCGCGCCGCGATCCGCCTCCTGCCGTGGCGGGCGTTCAAGGACGCGGTCGCGCGGCTGATCCTTGGCCTGCCGCCCTATGGCGCGCTGGCGCTGTTCGTCATACCGGTCGTCGTTGTCGAGCCGTTGAAAGTCTTCGCCGTCCGGGCCATGGCCCATGGCCAGATCCTTCAAGGCCTGCTCGGCCTCGCCGCGCTCAAATTCGTGGGTCTGGGCGTCATCGCCTTCATCTTCGATCTGACCCGCGACAAGGTGCTGGAGATCGGCTGGTTCGCGCGCTTTTATCGCTGGGTGCTGCTCTGGCGGGACAGGGCGCACGCTTTCATCGCGCCTTACAAGGCCAAGGTGGCTGCGCGCCTCGCCGCGATCAAGGCGAAAGCCAGGGCGCTTGTGGCGCAGGCGTTCGGCGACTCCGCGAAAGACGAGGGTTTTATCGCGGCGCTCACGCGTTTGCGCGCCCGCATCCGCCGGCGCGCCGGGGCCGCCTCTCCCGATTAATAGAATTCCGCCGCCGCCGCCGGCAGTTCGTCGAAATGCGAAATGATCCGGTCCGGCCCATATTCGCTCACCGGGCGGTCTGTATAGCCGAAATCGACCGCGATCACCGGAATTTCGGCGGCGCGGGCCGTGGCGATGTCGGTCTTGGAATCGCCGACCATGATCGCGCGCCCGATGTTCCCGCCAGCGGCCTCTATGGTCCTGAGCAAGGGCCGCGGGTCGGGCTTGGCGATCCCGAAAGTGTCCTGGCCGCAGATGAAGGCGAAACGGTCGGCGACGCCGAGCTTTTCGAGCAGCAGTTTCGCCGGGCGCTCGACCTTGTTGGTGCAGACCGCGAAGACGCCGCCGCGCTTTTCCAGCGAGTCGAGCGCCTCGACCACACCGGGATAGAGCCGGCTGGCGTCGGCGATGCGGGCTTCGTAATGGACCAGGAACCGCGCATACATGTCGTCGAGACGCTCCGGGGTCACGTCCCGGCCTTGCTGGTCCAGCGCCCGGACCAGGAGCGCGCGGGCGCCGGCGCCAAGCAGCGAGCGGGCGTCCTCGATCGGCGTCTTTTCGAACCCTTCCTCGACCATGATGTAATCCAGCGTTCCCATCAGGTCGCCCGCCGTGTCGGCGAGGGTGCCATCGAGGTCGAACACGTAAAGCACCGGGTCCGTTTTTGCGATCATCAAGTCCTCCTGTGGTGAAAACTGATATAGGGAATTCCAGGCTCAATGTCATGCTTCTGAACATCATGAGTTTCTTCAGGATGATGTTTAGAATCCTTTATGCCGGGCTGAGCGGTCTCCCGGCGTGTTTTTGCGGAGGCGGCGTAATCCCTCGGCCTGCCCGAGATGATAGATTCCTTTGTCAATTCGGGTGATTCGCCCCATGCGGGCGCGGCGGGGAGGAAGTCGCCATGTTTAAACGGACCGTCCTGGCCTTGCTCGCCACAACCGCGACGGCGCGCGCCGCCAATTACGATTTTCTCGCGGCGCCGCAGGTCGACCTCAACCGGGTCTACCGGCTGGACAAGGCGAGCGGCGAGGTTGGCGCTTGCCAGTTCGGCCTCAAGGACGGCGCTCCCGTGGGCGTCACGCTATGCTATCCCGCCGGCGACGGCGCAGGGCCGCAACCAGCGGGCGAATACGCCCTTGTCGCCACGAGACACGAGCATGAAGCCAGCGTGTTCCGCGTCAACCAGCGCACCGGCGAAATGTCGATCTGCTATGTGCTGAAAGGCGCGGTGGTCTGCACGCCGCCGGCGAAATGATGGACCCGCTCAGCCTCTTCGGGCTTTTCGCGGTCAGCGCCATGTTGGCCTTCTATGCGCTGGAGCCGCGCGGCCCTATTTATATTCTTGGCTTCGCGGCTTCCTGCGCGCTCGGGTCGGCTTATGGCTTTGCGCAGGGCGCTTGGCCCTTTGGCCTGGTCGAGGCGGTTTGGTCGCTGGTGGCGCTGCGGCGTTATCTCGCGGCCCGGAAAGGACATTCCGATGCGGCTCGCTGATTCCTCCCTTCTGAAAACACAAATGCTCGTCGGCGGCGTATGGCGCGGCGAGGGCGCACTGGACGTCAGGAACCCCGCCAATGGCGCGCTGCTCGGCCGCGTGCCCAACGGCGGCGCGGCGGAGGCGACGGAAGCGGTCGAAATCGCGGCGCGGGCGCAGAAAATCTGGGCGGCGCAGACAGCGAAACAGCGTGCGGTCCTGCTGCGCAAATGGTTCGATCTTGTCAACGCGGCGCGCGACGATCTCGCCATCATCATGACCAGCGAGCAGGGCAAGCCGCTCGCCGAGGCGCGCGGCGAGATCGACTATGCCGCGAGTTTTATCGAATTCTTCGCCGAGGAGGCCAAGCGCGTCTATGGCGAGACCATTCCCTCGCCCTGGCCCGACGCGCGCATCGTCGCCTTGCGCCAGCCGATCGGGGTGATGACCGCGATCACGCCGTGGAATTTTCCGGCGGCGATGATCACGCGCAAATGCGCCCCGGCGCTCGCCGCAGGCTGCGCCTGCGTGGTCAAGCCCGCGCCCGAGACGCCGCTGACGGCGCTGGCGCTTGGCGAACTGGCGGTGCGCGCCGGCCTGCCGCCGGGCGTGCTGAACATGGTCACCGGCGACGCGCCCGCCATCGGCAAGGTTTTCTGCGAACATCCGGCGGTGCGCTTCGTCGGCTTCACCGGCTCGACCGAGGTTGGCAAGCTTCTCATGCGGCAGGCGGCTTCGGGGGTGAAAAAAGTCGGGCTGGAGCTCGGCGGCAATGCGCCCTTCATCGTCTTCGACGACGCCGATCTCGACGCGGCGGTCGCCGGCGCCATGCTGTCGAAATATCGCAACATGGGCCAGACCTGCGTCTGCGCCAACCGGC
>JAKANG010000063.1 GCA_021812505.1 Pseudomonadota bacterium | reverse complement strand
GGCGTCCATCTCGAAATGACCGGATCGAATGTCACCGAATGCACCGGCGGCGCCCGCGCCCTGTCGGAGGCGGACCTGCGCTCGCGCTACATGACCTATTGCGATCCGCGCCTGAACGCCGAACAGGCGATCGAGGTCGCCTTCCTGATCGCGGAAAAGCTGAAGAAAGACCGCGCCGCCGCGCTTGCCGAGGCCAATGCGGCGGAATGACGGCGATTCCCCGGAGGCGGCGCGCGAATTTGAAGACGGAGAGTCCAATGGGTTCGGCAGGGAGAAAATTTGCGCCGGCGGCGTTTTTTTTCGCCCTGACCTTGGCCCTGCCGGCGCCTGGCGCCCGCGCGCAAGTTCCCGAATGCGATCAGTTGCGCGCCGCTTTGGCGCAGCCGGCCAGCGTCGATCCTTCCGCCGCGGCGGGCGCCCGGCAGGCGTGCGCCGAGCTTGAACGCGTGACCGCCCATGCCCATGGCATGGGTTGCGACAACCAGCAGTTCCTGTTCTTCGGCAGCCCGCCGCCGCCACAATGCGGCGGCCTGAAGAGCCGGATCTCCGCACTGAAGGCTCGTTACGACTCCCTCGCCGCCAGCGCTTCGGGCGACACGCCGCAAAGACGCGCGCTGCGGGCGCGCTATAACCAATTGTGCGCCCCGCCGCGCCAGAAAAATTTTTTCGAGACCCTGTTCGGCGGCGGCGACAGCCAGCCGTCCGACCAGCCGCCGCCTGACGCCCAAGCGTTACCGGGCGGGTCGGGCGCCTATGGCGGCTCGCAGGCGGTCTGCGTGCGCACCTGCGACGGCGGCTTCTTTCCGCTGGATTTTTCCGCGCGCAGCGCCCCGAAGGAACAGCTGGCAAATCTCTGCCAGGCATTGTGCCCCAACGCCGAGGTGAAGCTCTACACCCGCGTTCCGTCGAGCACGATCGACACCGCGCTGGGGGCCGACGGAACGCCCTATCGCGACCTGCCCAACGCCTTGAAATTCCAGACCAGCTTCGATCCGGGCTGTACATGCAAGCCGCCGAACCAGAGCTGGGCCGACGCCCTGGCCCCTGCCGAAAAGCTTTTGGGCGAAATGGGCGGCGCGCGCGCGAGCGACACCATCGTCACCGAGGAACAGTCGCAGGCCATGGCCCAGCAGGCGCTTCAGCGCCCGCCCACGAAAGCCGGCGGAAAGCCGAACCTTGCCGCCCCACCGTCCGCCGCCGCCGAGCCGGCTCCGAAGCCCACAGCCGCCAACGACCATGTGATCGAAACCAAAGGGCCCGACGGCGCGCCGCGCCAGGTCAGAATCGTCCCGACCAACTGAAAAGACGCGATTCATTCGCGAGCGCCAATGTTGCGAATTCCGCAAGTTTCATGCGGAATGCGTCTTTCATCGGCGTGAAGGTCGACCTGCGCAGGCTGGATTTCCAAGGCGTTTCCGCGGAGCGCTAACCAATCTTGCGCAACCCATATGAGGTCCGGCGCCTCGCGGCGGCGAGACTGCGCGAACGCCGTCCATATGCCAGGCCTGTCCAATTCCCAATTTCGTGACGCGCTGACGAAACGCGCCGTGGGACGCCTCGTCCGCGAAAGGCTCAGGTCGGTCGGGCCCCGACAATCCGATCGGCAGGCGCGACGGGCGGTGGCGCCGCTGCGGCGAAACACCCCAAGCACCGCGCGACGCTTGACCAAAAGTTTCGAAATCTCAAAAAAGCATACTCATAAAATTATGGCGCTCTTATTAACCTCTAGTCACCAATTGATAGTTACAAAAAGCTTTGGGCGAAAATGCTGAAACAGCTAACCGCGGTTCACGGAGCCACTCATGATGCGCTCTATACGAAGACTCGCAGAAATAGGTCCAAGGACGGACGCTTCCGCGCCGCGGAATGGCCGGGCGCGTCTGAATTTTCTGTCAGACGCCAAGGGCGCCATAGCCGTCATGTTCGCCCTGGGCGGGTCGATCCTGATGGGAGCGGTCGGCATCGCCGTTGACGTCGGCCTTTGGGAAGCCGCGCACAGGGATCTGCAGGACGCCGCCGACGCAGCCGCGATGAGCGCCGTAGTCGGTTTTCAGGCCGGGGTCGATGTCACCACCCAGGCCGAGGCCGTGGCGGCGGGCTACAATTTCGTCAACGGCGTCGCGGGGACGACCGTCACTGCGAACAGGCCGCCCCTGTCCGGCTCCCAAGTCGGCAATAGCGCCGCGGTCGAAGTGATCGTCAGCCAGCCGCAGGCGCGTTTCTTTTCGCTGGTCTTCGGGCGGCAGCCGGTCAATGAGTCGGCGCGCGCCGTCGCGGTCCAGACCTCCAACGCCTGCATCCTGGCGCTGAACCAGACCGCCTCCGGCGCCGTTTCCGCGCAGGGCAGCGTCGCCGTCAACGCGAATGGCTGCTCCATTTACAGCGATTCCAACAGTTCTTCTTCGGTCAACGCCGGCGGCTCCGCGACCATTTCAGCCGTCCAGATCGGCGCGGTCGGCGGCTTTTCCGGCCAGAGCAACATGACCGCGACCAACGGCTTCACTCATGGCGGGGTGATCCAGGATCCTTACGCCTATGTCACGCCCCCGACTTTTTCCGGTTGCGATCAGCAAAGTTTCAGCGCTCATACCACAGTAACGATATACCCCGGCGTTTATTGCAACGGCATGAAGCTCAATTCCGGAGCGATTGTCACAATGTCGCCTGGCATCTACTACATCAACGGGGGATCGATGAGCGTCAATGGCAGCGCGACGCTCAGCGGGACCGGCGTGACGATCTATTTCACCGGATCCAACAATAATTGGGCGACAGCCAGTTTCAACGGCGGCGCAAACATCAATCTGACCGCGCCGACGTCCGGACCGACCGCCGGCATCGTCCTGTTCGGGGATCGAAACATGCCGGTGGGGACGCCCTTCGGCTTGGCGGGCGGCCTGAATCAGATCCTCAGCGGCGTCACCTATTTTCAGAAAGGCGCGGTGTCGTTCGCCGGCGGGTCGTCATCTTTCAACGGGTGCTCGCAAATCGTCGCCAACACAGTGACGCTGGTCGGCAATTCCGGACTCGCGACTAATTGCCAATCATTCGGCATCAAGAAGATCGGCTCCATAGCACAACTCATCGAGTGATCCGCATGACCTTCCGTCACCAAATGCTGTTCGCCGGTCCCGTCAGCGTCTTTCGCCGCGCCTTTGGCCGTTTCGCCGGCGCCCGCGGCGGCGTATCGGCCGTCGAGTTCGCCTTTGTCGTTCCGATCGCCCTCTATCTCTTCGCCGGCGCCGTGGACTACGGACTCGCCTTCTACTTACAGATGCAGGCGCGGCAGGCGGCCCAGGTCGGCCTGCAATACGCCGCCATGAATGGCTTCATCCCCAACGCGGCTTCGACCGATCCGCGTTCGCCCGCCGCGATTGCGAACGTCGTCGTCAATGCGACGATGTTCTCCGGCCTCGCGGCCAGTCCGTCGCCCACCTCCTACTGCGGCTGCGCGTCCGCAACCGGCGTCGTCAGGCAGGACTGCGGGGACACGTGCAGCGATGGAACGAAGGTTGGAACCTATCTCAAGGTCAGCGCCTCCGGCACATACAACACCCTCGTGCCCTATCCTCTCATTCGCAATAGTTTCCCACTGAACGCCTCGGCCACCGTGAGGATGCAATGAAGCTTCTGGATTTCATCCGTCGCCGCGACGGCTCGTCAGCCATCGAATTCGCCATGGTCGGGCCGATGTTCATCGGCATCATGATGGCGATTTTTCAGGGCGGTATGCTGTTGTGGACACAGCTTGGCATGGAGCACGCCGTCGAAAGCGCGGCGCGTTGCTCGGCGGTAAATTCATCGACTTGCGGCACGCCGTCGCAGATACAAGGTTACGCGGCGACGCAAGCCTATGGCCTCAACCTGCCGGCATCGGTCTTTTCCTTCAGCCAGACCAGTTGTGGCAACGTGGTCTCGGCCTCCTACAGCTATTCCGTTTTCTCGCGAGTCTTCAGCCAGGCCTCGATACCGCTCAACGCGCAAGCCTGCTTTCCGGCGTCCTGAGCGGGATCGCTCACCCGCCGAGCCGGGAAAGCGTCTTCGCCCGGCCGATCAACGGCAATAATTTCGCCAGCTCCGGCCCGGACTCGCGGCCGGTCAGGGCCAACCGCAGAGGATGGAACAAAGCCTTGCCTTTCAGCCCCGTCGCTTCCTTGATCGCGGCGGTCCAGGCGGCCCAGGTCGTCTCGTCCCAGGGATCGGACGGCAGCGTCTTGACGGCGGCCTCGCGGAGATCGTCCGGCAAAGCCACGACCGTGATGTCGCCTTCGACCACGTCCCACCAATCCAGAATGTCGGAACAGCGGGTAAGATTGCTTCGCGCGGCGAGCCACAGCGGCTCGGCCTTGAAGCCGACGATGTCGCGGGCCGCCAGACGGTCGCGCACGGACTCATAGGACAGTCCGTGCAGCACGCGCTGCGACAGCGCCCGCAGTTCGGCCTCGTCGAAACGGGCGCTGTTGCGCGACATGGCGGAGAGATCGAATAGGCCAGCCAGTTCCGGCAGGCTGTGGACCGGCTGCACCGCGATCGACGACCCGGTGAGCGCGGCGAGAGCGGCGACGGCGAGCGGCTCCACGCCCGCCTCGCGCAGACCGGCGATCGACAGGGCGCCGGTACGTTTGGAAAGCCCCTGCCCGTCCGCGCCGGTCAGCAGGTTGTGATGGGCGAAATACGGCGCCTTCTCCGCGCCCAGCGCCGAAAAAAGCTGGATTTGCACCGCCGTATTGGTGACATGGTCCTCGCCACGGATGATGTGGGTGACGCCGGAGTCGATGTCGTCCACGACCGAGGGCAAAGTATAGAGATAGGAGCCGTCCTCGCGCGCAAGGACCGGATCGGACAATGAGGCGCAGTCGATATGGCTGTCGCCGCGGACGAGATCGTCCCAGCGCACGACCTCGGGCGCGAGCTTGAAGCGCCAATGGGGCTTGCGGCCGGCGGCCTCGAGCGCGGCGCGCTCAGGCCCGGTCAGTTTGAGCGCGGCGCGGTCATAGACCGGCGGCGCCCCGCGCGCGATCTGGAGGCGGCGCTTGCGCTCCAGCTCCTCCGGCGTCTCGTAGCAGGGATAGAGCCGGCCCGCCTCGCGCAGGCGCCGCGCGGCGGCGGCGTAATGCGCGAAACGGTCCGACTGGCGGAATTTGGCGTCCGGCGTCACACCCAGCCAGGCGAGGTCCACTTCGATCCCGAGCGCGTATTCCTCGGTCGATCGCTCCGAATCGGTGTCGTCGAAGCGTAGGATGAACTTCCCGCCATGCTTTTTGGCGAAGAAGAAATTCACCAGCGCGGTGCGCGCATTGCCGATATGGATGCGGCCGGTCGGCGACGGCGCGAAACGCACCACCGGCGCGATCGTCGCGGGAGAAGATTGAGCCCGATGAGTCATTGCGGCGTTTTAGCGCCTCGGCGGCGCATTTGGAAAGCGCAGACGCAACCTGTCATAGAAAAGTGACAAAAAATCCGCATAAGCGCAAAAACGTCGCAGTATCCGGAACGCCGTCAAACAAGGCGCGTTTCCTGTTGACCCGCGCCGGCAAGGTTGGCCGCGTCACATTGCGGCCTCTTTTGCGAGCGACAGCGTCGCGGGCGAGGCGCGGATGAAGAAAGGAAGACGGGTCGCATGACGGGATATATCGCTGCGGCGTTCTGTGCGGCCATTACCTTTCTCAACATCTTCTCGCTCGCCCTGACGGCCTGGCGCTGCCGCGTCCGCCGCGAGCCGCTCGCCGGCCGCATGAAGGCCGCGGGCCTCGAAAACCACGCGCCGCCGGTCAGCATCGTGCGTCCGCTCTGCGGTCTCGAGACATTTTCCGAACAGACCTTGCGCTCGACCTTCGAACTCGACCATCCCGATTATGAAGTCCTGTTCTGCGTTCAGAAGAAGACCGACCCGATCATCCCGCTGGTCGAGAAACTGCTGGCCGAACAGCCCGAGGGGCGGGGCAGACTGCTGATCGGCGACGATCCGATCAGCTCCAATCCCAAGCTCAACAATTGCGTCAAGGGCTGGCAGGCGGCGAAGCATCCATGGGTCGTGCTGTCGGACTCCAACGTCCTGGCGCCCAAGGATTATCTCCAGAAGATGCTGGTGCGGTTCGGGCACGATGTCGGACTCGTCTGTTCGCCCCCGCTCGGCGTGGCGCCGGAGGGCGCGGGCGCCTGGCTCGAATGCGCCTTCCTCAATTCCTACCAGGCGCGCTGGCAATTCACCTCCGACGCGCTCGGCATGGGCTACGCCCAGGGCAAGAGCATGATGTGGCGCCGCGAGATCGTGGACCGGGCGGGCGGCATCGGCGCGCTCGCCTCGGAAATCGCGGAGGACGCCGCCTCGACCAAGCTCGTGCGCGCCGCCGGCATGAAGGTCACTCTGGTGGACCGCCCCTTCGACCAGCCGCTCGGCAAGCGCGGCCTGCTGGCCGTCTACCGGCGCCAGACCCGCTGGGCGCGCCTGCGGCGGGCGAGTTTCTCCCACCTCTACGCGGCGGAAATTTTTTCCACCTCCGTGCCGGCGATTCTCGTCGGCGCTTTCGCCGCGCGCGAACTGGGCTTTTCGCCCTGGGCCGCCGCCGCCGCGGTCGCCGCCCTTTGGGTTATCCCCGAGGCGTTGGTCAATCAGCGCCTTCGCTGGCCGGCGACGTGGCGCTCGCCGATCGCCTTCCTGCTGCGCGATCTGCTCTTTCCCATCATCTGGATCGACGGCTGGCTCGGCGACGATTTCGAATGGATGGGCAATCCCATGACCGTGCGCGAAACCGCCGACAAGACGCTCGACCGCGCCGCCTGAGGCGGCGCGCCGTCGAAACTCCGAAAACCTTAAGGAAATTTCCGAGTCTCAGTCCTCGAACCGCTCGCTCACGCCCACGGGGCTTTCCGGCGCGACGTCAGGATCGGGCTGGAAGACCGGGCCGCCGGAATCGCGGAAGCGGTTGACGATGGGATAGCGGCGGTCGCGGCCGAAATTCTTCCGCGTCACCTTCACCCCCGGCGCCGACTGGCGCCGCTTGTATTCGGCAAGATAGAGCATGCGCTCGACCTTTTTCACTGTCTCGGGATCATGCCCGCGCGCAAAAATCTCGGCGAGGCGCATGTCCTTTTCGACCAGACATTCCAACATGTCGTCGAGCGCGTCATAGGGCGGCAGGGAGTCCTGGTAGAT
>JAKANG010000062.1 GCA_021812505.1 Pseudomonadota bacterium | reverse complement strand
CTCGCTGATGCGCCTCGACCTCCCGGCAGGCATGGTGGTCGTGAAACTGGACGATCGCGGCCCGGTGCTGCTGGCGCTGGCCCGGGCGGTCATCGCCAGCGCCCTGGGCGAAAGGGCGGAGGCCGACGCGTCCGCGCCTTGGCTGCGCGAGCCCGGCGCGAGTTTCGTCACCTTGACGCAGCGCGGCGACTTGCGCGGTTGCATCGGCAGTCTGGAGGCCCGGCGTCCGCTGCTGGAGGATGTCTCGGCCAATGCGCGGGCGGCGGCGTTCCGCGATCCGCGTTTTCGCCCGCTCGTCGTTGAAGAATTGCGCCACACCCGCGTCGAGGTCTCGCTTCTGTCGCCGCTGGAGCCTTTTCCGGCGCGCTCGGAAGACGAGGCCCTGGCGCGGATGACGGAGCGGGTCGATGGGCTGATGCTGGAGTGGCGGGGCAAACGCGCGACTTTTCTGCCGCAGGTCTGGGACCAGCTGCCGAATCCGCGCGATTTTTTCGCCCATCTCAAGCTGAAGGCCGGCCTCGCGCCCGATTTCTGGGCCGAGGACCTTCGTCTGTACCGTTATCACGTCGCCAAATGGAGCGAGCCCGAGACGGGGCCGACCGTATCGTAATGTCCGAGTTCCATCCCACTCAGTATTGGCATGAAATCGAGGACGGCCGCATCCAGTGTGACGTCTGCCCGCGCGACTGCAAATTGCACGAGGGCCAGCGCGGCGCCTGTTTCGTGCGCATGCGCGAAGGCGACCAGATCGTCTCGACGACCTATGGCCGCTCGTCGGGTTTTTGTATCGATCCGATCGAAAAGAAGCCGCTCAACCATTTCTATCCCGGTTCGAGCGTGCTGTCCTTCGGCACGGCGGGCTGCAATCTCGCCTGCCGGTTCTGCCAAAATTCGGACATCAGCAAGACCCGCGACATGGACCGGCTGATGGACCGGGCTTCTCCGCAGGCGCTCGCCGAGGCAGCCGCGCGCCATGGCTGCCGGAGCGTCGCCTTCACCTACAACGACCCGGTGATCTTCCTCGAATACGCCATGGACGTCGCCGACGCCTGCCACGCCCGTAACATCAAGACCGTCGCGGTCTCGGCGGGCTATATGCACGAAAGGGCGCGGCGCGATTTCTATGCAAAAATCGACGCCGCCAATATCGACCTGAAAGGGTTCACCGACGACTTTTATTTCAAGCTGACGGCGGCCCATCTGCAACCCGTGCTCGACACTCTGCTTTACCTCAAGCATGAAACCGACGTCTGGCTGGAGTTGACGACCTTGCTCATTCCGGGCCAGAACGATTCGGACGAGGAATTGACCGCGCTGTCGAACTGGGTGGCGCGCGAACTGGGACGGGACGTCCCGCTGCATTTCTCAGCCTTCCATCCCGCGCATAAGATGCTCGACACGCCGCCGACGCCCCCCGGGACTCTGGTTCGCGCGCGGAAAATCGCGATGGAGGCGGGGCTCGATTATGTCTATCTCGGCAATGTCCACGACGCAGACGGCGACACGACGTTCTGCCCGCAATGCCGCGCGCCCCTGATCGTGCGCGACTTGTACGAGATCAAGCGTCACGCTTTGGCTCAAGGCGGCTTCTGCCCCGCCTGCGGAACGGCGATCCCCGGCCGTTTCGAGGACGCCGTAGGCCATTTTGGCCGCCGCCGCATTCCGGTGGCGATAGGACGGGAATGAAACGGCAAGCCGGCTTTGCGGGACATCAAGGCGCCGCGCCGGCCGGGCGAGGATAATTTCAAAAAATCGTCGCACGAAGATTCGAATGTGACGCCGGCAAGACGGGGGGCGTGATGTTCCAGATTCGCATTCATGGCCGGGGCGGGCAAGGTGTGGTGACGGGCGCCGAAATGCTGTCGGTCGCAGCCTTTATCGAGGGCCGCCACGCCCAGGCCTTTCCCAGTTTCGGCTCGGAGCGCACCGGCGCGCCGGTCGTCGCCTTCTGCCGCATCGCCGACAAGGAGATCCGCCTGCGCGAGCCGGTGCAGGACCCCGATTGCGTGATCCTCCAGGATCCGACCTTGCTCAAGGTGATCGACGTCTTTTCGGGCCTGAAGGAAAACGGCTATCTTCTGGTCAACACCAACAAGAGTTTCGACGAGCTGCATTTGCGCGGCGTGGTCGAAAAGCTGCCGGAAGGCCATGCGGTGATCGTGCCGGCGACCGATCTGGCGTTGAAACATGTCAAGAGGCCGGCGCCCAACGCCGCGCTGCTCGGCGCGTTCGCCGCGCTGACTGGCCTCGTCAATTTCGAAAGCGTCACGCGCGCCATAGCCGAGGCCTTTCCCGGCAGGGTCGGCGAGGCCAATATCGCCGCCGCGCAGGAGGCTTACGATCTCGTTCGCGCCCAGGAAAGCGCCGCGACGGCGTGACGCCGCCGGCCCCAGGGGCCGGCGGACAAAAAGACGAGGAGCGCCGATGCTGAAGCAAATCGAAGGTTCGCAGGCCATGGCTCAGGCCATAGCGCTGTGCCGCCCGGAAGTCATCTGCGCCTATCCGATCACCCCGCAGACCCATATCGTCGAGGGGGTCGGAGCGCTGGTGAAGGCGGGCGAACTGCAGGATTGCGAATTCATCAATGTCGAGAGCGAATTCGCCGCCCTTTCGGTGGCGATCGGCGCTTCCGCCGCCGGCGCCCGCGCCTATACCGCCACCGCCTCGCAGGGCTTGCTGTTCATGGCCGAGGCGGTTTATAACGCCGCCGGCCTCGGTCTGCCCATCGTCATGACCTTGGGCAATCGCGCGATCGGCGCGCCGATCAATATCTGGAACGACCATTCCGACGCCATGGCGATGCGCGACGCCGGCTGGATCCAGCTTTTCGCCGAGACCAACCAGGAGGCGGTCGATCTCCATATTCTCGCCTTTCGTCTGGCGGAAGAACTGTCCATGCCGGTCATGGTCTGCGTGGACGGCTTCATTCTCACCCACGCCGTCGAGCGCGTCGATATTCCCGACCAGGCGCAGGTCGACTCCTTCCTGCCGCCCTATGATCCGGTGCAGGTGCTCGACCCGGACCATCCTGCCTCCATCGGCGCCATGGTCGGCCCCGAGGCCTTCACCGAGGTCCGTTTCCTCGCCCATTACAAGCAGCAGCAGGCCCTGCGGCTGATCCCAGCCTTTTCGGGCGAACTGGCAAAGATTTTCGGTCGCGCCTGCGGCGGGCTGCTGCGGCCTTATCGCACCGAGGACGCCGAAACCATCGTCGTCGCCATGGGCTCGGTCTGCGGCACGATCAAGGATGTGGTCGATGAAATGCGCGACGAGGGGGTCGGGATCGGCGTGGTGTCGCTCGTCTCCTACCGGCCTTTCCCGGTCGAGGGGTTGCGCAGGATTCTCGCGCCGGCAAAAAATGTGGTGGTGGTCGAAAAAAGCATCGCCGTCGGCGTCGGCGGGCCGCTCGCGGACAATATCGACGGCGCCCTGCGCAATCTTGACGGGCGGCCGAGGCTTCATTCGGCCATAGCGGGTCTCGGCGGCCGGCCAATCACCCGTGCGAGCCTGCGCCGGCTGTTCCGCATGGCGGTCGAGAATCCCTGGCAGGGCGCGCATTTCCTCGATCTCAACGAACAAGCGGTCGGACGCGAAATTCATCGGGTGCGCAAAATCCGCCGGTCGGGATCGACCGCCGAGAATATTCTGCGGCAGCTCGCGGCGGCGAACCCGCTGCCGCCGGGTTGAGGGAGGGCGTCATGACGCAAGCGAAAACGCTTCAACCCGACGAGGCGCGGCAGAAGCTGAAATTTTACCAGAAGGGCACGTTCACCGTCGGCAACCGTCTGGTGTCGGAAGATGAACGTTCGGTCCAGGCCTCGGAGGACCGCTCCAACGCTCTGACCAGCGGCCATCGCGCCTGCCAGGGCTGCGGCGAAGCGCTCGGCGCGCGCTACGCGATCGACGCCGCCATGCGCGCGACCGACAGCGACCTCATCGCCGTCAACGCCACCGGCTGTCTTGAAGTCTTCACCACGCCCTATCCCGAAACCTCCTGGCAATTGCCCTGGCTGCATTCGCTCTTCGGCAATGCGGCGGCGGTGGCGACCGGCGTCGCGGCGGCGATGCGGGTGAAGAAGAAAAAGACGCGGGTCATCGCCCAGGGCGGCGACGGCGGCACCACCGACATCGGCTTCCAGTGCCTGTCCGGCATGTTCGAGCGCAACGACGACGTGCTCTACATCTGCTACGACAACGAGGGTTACATGAACACCGGCGTCCAGCGCTCGTCCGCGACGCCCCCGGCGGCGCGGACCGCGACCACCCCGGCCGTGGGACCCGCGCCGGGCAATGTTTTCGGGACCGGCAAATTCCTGCCGAAAATCGCGGTCGCCCACAACATTCCGTACGTCGCGACGGCGACGGTGGCCGATCTCCACGATCTGGAGCGCAAGGTTCTGAAGGCCATGTCGATTCATGGCGCGCGCTACATCCAGATCAATGTGCCGTGCCCGCTCGGCTGGGGCGCCGCCTCCTGCGACACGATCAAGCTGGCGCGACTGGCGGTGGAGAGCGGGCTTTATCCGATCTTCGAAGCCGAGCACGGCCGGGTCACGAGCGCGCGCAAGATCAGGAAACAGGTTCCGGTGCGCGATTATCTGAAATTGCAGAAGCGCTTCGCCCATCTGTTCCGCGACGGCGTGGACGACCCGCGGGTTGCGCGATTGCAGGCGATCTGCGACGCCCATATCGCGGAATACGGCCTGCTGGGCGACGAAGACGAAGCATGACGCGGAGGAGCGGACCATGAAGACAATGGACCATGATTTCGCGATCACGCTGGATGTCGGCACCTCGCTTGCCAATCACACCGGCTCGTGGCGCACCGTCCGGCCTATTTATGTTCATCGCCTGCCGCCCTGCAACGACGCCTGCCCGGCGGGCGAGGACATCCAGGGCTGGCTGAGTTTTGCGGAAGCCGGCGATTATGAAGCGGCGTGGCGGGCGCTGACGAAAAACAATCCGCTGCCGGCGGTGATGGGGCGGGTCTGCTACCATCCGTGTGAGAGAGCCTGCAACCGCGCCCATATCGATTCCGCCGTCGGGATCAATTCTGTCGAGCGCTTTTTGGGCGACATGGCGATCGCCAAGGGCTGGCGCTTCACGCCCCCTGCGCAAAAGAGCGGCAAAAAAGTTCTGATCGTCGGCGCGGGGCCGGCGGGACTTTCCGCCGCCTATCATCTCGCGCTTTTCGGCCATTCGCCGACCATTCATGAGGCGGGTCCGGCGCCGGGCGGCATGATGCGCTTCGGCATTCCCAAATATCGCCTGCCGCGCGACATTCTCGACGCCGAGGTGGCGCGTCTCGCCGATCTCGGCGTGCGGATCGAATATAATTCCAAGGTTTCCGATCTCCAGACGACGATGCGGGAAGGCGGCTATGACGCCGCCTTTCTCGCCGTCGGCGCCCATATCGCCAAGCGCGCCTATATTCCGGCGGGCGAGGCGGCGAAGGTGCTCGACGCGGTGCAGGTGCTGCGCTCTATGGAGGGCGAGGACAAGCCCCTGCTCGGACGCCGCGTCGTCGTCTATGGCGGCGGCAACACCGCGCTCGACGTGGCCCGCACCGCCAAGCGCCTGGGGGCGGAAGAGGCGATCATCGTCTATCGCCGCACCCGCGAAAAGATGCCGGCCCATGATTTCGAACTGGAAGAGGCGCTGGAAGAAGGCGTGATGATGAAATGGCTCTCGACCATCAAGAATGTCGAGGCCGGCGCCATAACGGTCGAGAAAATGAAGCTCGACGAAAAAGGGTTTCCCCAGCCGACCGGGGAATTCGAGACGCTTGAAGCCGATTCCGTGGTGCTGGCGCTTGGCCAGGACGTCGATCTTTCTTTGCTGAACGGGGTGCCCGGACTTGAGATGATGGACGGCGTGGTTCACGTCGGCCCCGACATGATGACCGGGGCGCGGGGGATCTTCGCCGGCGGCGACATGGCGCCCTCGCAGCGCACGGTGACGGTGGCGATCGGCCACGGCAAACGCGCCGCGCGCAGCATTGACGCTTTTTTGCGCGGCGAGACTTTCGCGTCGCCGCCGCGCCACGAACTGGCGTCCTTTGACCGGCTGAACACATGGTATTACGGCGAGGCGCCCAAGACCATGCGGCCGATGCTGGAAATCGCGCGCCGCTCCGCGACCTTCGAGGAAGTGGTCCAGGGGCTTGACGAAAACAACGCGCTTTACGAGGCTCGGCGCTGCCTGTCCTGCGGCAATTGCTTCGAATGCGACAATTGCTATGGCGTGTGCCCCGACAATGCCGTGATCAAGCTCGGTCCGGGAAAAGGATTCGAATTCAACTACGATTTCTGCAAGGGCTGCGGCCTCTGCGCCAGCGAATGCCCTTGCGGCGCCATCGCGATGGTCGCGGAGGAAATCTGACCTTCGGGCCATATGATCTAAATCAATGACCGCTCGAAAGCCGGCGCGAATAGTCTCCCGCCGGTTTCTGGCGGAGGCAGCGCATGAGCGATTCCCGATATAACGACCTTGTGGCCCATGGCGTGCAGTCGATTCTGAACGCTAAGGTCTTCTCGAAACCCTATCCGCATATGGCTTTCGAGAATTTCTGGCCCGAGGATTTTTACAAGGAGCTAATCGCCAAGCGGCCCGACGAACGTCATTACGTCAATCTGAACGGCCATAACACGCGCCGGCAGTTCACTCTGTTCGACGGCTCGTGCGACGCCGGCGACGACGAGCGCCGGCGCTTATGGAATCTGGTGTCGGACGTGCTGTCGTCGCCTGAAATCGAGGACGTCCTGCGCACGCAGCTTGACGAGGGCCTTCGCATCAGGGCGAAGGGCAGCCGCGAGAGCTGGCCCGTGAAAATGTATCCGCGTCCGGTGCTTTACGCGGATTATGACGGCTATGCGATCAAGCCGCATCCCGACACGCGGCGCAAAGTCCTCACCATGCTGATTTACATGCCTGAGGACGACAGCCAGAAGGATCTGGGCACCAGCGTCTTCAGGATTTCGCCGCTGGGCCTGCTGGACCGCAGACATTATGGCCTGGCGGTGGACAAGACCTTACCCTTCCTGCCCAACACCGGTCTCGCCTTCGTGGTGATGGTCGCTATCTACTGGGTCTTCCGCCGGTTCCGTCGCAGTAGTGCAAGCCGCCTCTTCGGAAGGCTGCAAATACTTTCGGCTGCATTCATGGCCTTCAGCCACGGCTCGAACGACGCGCAGAAGT
>JAKANG010000061.1 GCA_021812505.1 Pseudomonadota bacterium | reverse complement strand
AGTCTGGGGGACTAGGGGTCGTGGGTTCGAATCCCGCCACTCCGACCACAAAATCGGTAAATTAGCCACTTGCTGCTTCCGGAAGCTTTATCGCCGGAAGCGCCAAGCGCCCGATTGCCGGGCCGGGCGTCGAATCGTCAAAGCGCCTCATCGTCGAGCCGCCGCATCGCGTGGGCGGCCAAGGTGGCGTTTGGGATGGTGCGACGGTGTACGACGTTGGCGGCGTCGTGAATTGCCGATGGCCCCCTCCGTCGCCGACCGCTTGGCCGGGCGCCCATCTGGACCGGACGCAGGGGGCGCCCGGCGCTTTCAGCCGTGCCGCAAGGCTTCGCGCGCGGGCATTCCCCATGTCTGGAGGGCAATGTCGCGCAAGGATTTTCATCGAGGGCGAAGGCGCCGGTCGTGTCCAGTCAATGTTGCAGGCCGAAACACACGAAAGCGCGGTCGGCGGCTTGTTTCATGTTGGCGCGGATCGAGCGGCTTGTACCAATCCTCCATCACGACCGCCCTGAGTTCCGACGCGAAATGCAACACCCCCCGCCGATCTGGTGTCGGCTTGGCTGTTCATGACCAATGGGAGTGTCGCCATGCGATCCTATTGGCGCCTTTCCGAGGAGGAAAGAGACCAGATCGGCGTTTGCGCGCGGCCGGGCGCTCGATCGACGCCATCGCCAAGGCGCTCGGCCGGCCGAAATGCACGATCAGCCGCGAACTATTCCGCAACTCCCTGGCCTCGCGCCGCGCGGCTTCGACAGCCAGAGGTCCGGGACTGGCGGGTCGGCTCGCTCCCCGACCGCTCGGCGGCGGGCAAGGACGTCTCCTCCACGCCTGTTCGCATGACGCTCCGCTCGACAGCCTGACGGTCGCCGCGGAAGGTCTCGCCGAAACCGACGACGCCGCTCGCGAGGACAAGCGCGCCGCCTTGAGCGTGGACGCCGGCCAGTAGGCGAGCTGGCAAATTCAGCGGCGACTCGAGCGTTCAGCCGTTGGTGGAGAAACCCGGATAGAGCGTCATGCCGCCATCGACGAAAATGGTCGACCCCACGATATAGTCGGTATGATCCGAGGCCAGCCAGACAGCGACATGGCCGATGTCCTCCGGCTCGCCGATGCGGCCATAGGGCACGAGCTCCATCAGCCGGTCATAGGCCTCTTGCGTGTCCCAGGCCGAGGTGTTGATCGGGGTGCGGATGGCGCCCGGCGCGATGGAATTGATGCGGATGCGGGCCGGCGCGCATTCCTGGGCCAGGCTTTCCATCAATTGCATGATGCCGCCCTTAGACGAGGCGTAATTGACATGGCCCGCCCAGGGAATCGTCTGGTGGACGGAACTCATGCAGATGATCTTGCCGGCGGCGCGCGAGACCTCGGGCCTGACGCCGCGGCGCTTGAACTCGCGGATCGCCGCGCGCGCGCAGAGAAATTGTCCGGTCAGATTGACGCTGAGCACCTTGTGCCACTGATCGAGCGTCATCGTCTCGATTGCGGCGTCGCGTTGCAGCCCGGCGTTGGAGACGAGAATGTCGAGCGTGCCGAAATCGGCGATCGCCTGTTTGAACATTGCCTCGACCTCGCCCTCGTCGGCGACGTCCGCCTTGTAGGCCGCGGCGTTCACGCCTTCCGCCTTGGCGGCTTCGACGACGTCGTTGGCGGCGTCGTCGCCGACGACATAATTGATGGCGACATCCGCGCCAGCCTTGGCGAAGGCGAGGGCGACGGCCTTGCCGATGCCGGAATTGGCGCCGGTGACCAGCGCCTTCTGGCCGGCGAGCAGCTTGGGCAATCGTGGCAGCGGCGGCGCCTTTGTGGCGGATGAGGAACTCATGAAGGGTCTCCCGGACTTGGCGTTGGCGGATTGAGGCGGCTCTCGCTTTCGGCTGGACTTTTCAGCTGGCGGGGTCGTCGGCTTGCGTCATGGTCAGGCGCGCATTGGTCGCCGAGGCCGGCTCGGCTTGCGCGCCGCTGCCCCGGGCAAGCGGGGCGAAGAGCACGGCGGCCAGGCCGGTCCAGCCGGTCTGGTGCGACGCGCCCAGGCCGCGCCCGTCGTCGCCGTGATAATATTCATAGAAAAGATTGAGGTCGCGGAAGGCGGGGTCCTCGTCGAAACGCGGAGTGGCGCGGTGGTAAGGCCGCCTGCCGTCGGCGCCGCGCAGGAAAAGCGATCGCAGGCGCCGCGTCAGCTCATCGGCCGCGCCGCTAAGATCGGTGGCGACGCCCGATCCCGCCGGCGCCTCGATGCGGAACTGGTCGCCGTAATAAAGGTCGAGTTTGCGCAGGGCCTGGATCAGCAGGGCGTTGATCGGCATCCACACCGGCCCGCGCCAGTTGGAATTGCCGCCGTAAATGCGCGTTCGGCCTTCGCCGGGCTCATAATCGAGGGTGAAGACTTGGCCGTTGAGCTCCATCGTGAACGGATGGGCCGCGTGAATCTTCGATACCGACCGCAGGCCATAGGGCGACAGGAACTCTTCCTCGCTCAGCGCGCGGTTGAGCGTGGCGGTCAGGCGACGCCAGCGCAAGAGCGACAACAGGCGGTAGCCCTTGTCGTTGGGCGTGCGCCAATCCGACACTAGCCGCGCGAGGTCGGGTCTGTGCTCGACATACCAGTCCATGCGCCGTCTGAACTGCGGCAGGCGTTCGAGGAAGTGCTCGTGGACGACCTCGGTGGCGAAAATCGGAATGAGGCCCACCACCGAGAAGATGCGGATTGGCCGCGGCTTCTGACCGGGCAGCCGCAGCATGTCGAAATAAAACTGCTCCTCGTCGTCCCACAGGCCATTGTCGCCCCGGTCGGGCGCGCCGTGGAGGGCGGCGGCGATCTCCAGGAAATGCTCGAAAAACTTTGTCGCGAGATCTTCGTAGACCGGATTGACGAGAGCGATTTCGAGGGCGACGCGCATCATCGATAGCGAGAACGCGGCGGCCCAGGCCGTTCCGTCGCACTGGTCGAGCTGGGCGTCCTCCGGCAGCTTCCCGCGCATGTCGAATAAGCCGATGTTGTCGAGGCCGAGAAAGCCGCCTTGAAAGATGTTGCGGCCGCCCGAGTCCACGCTGTTGACCCACCAGGTGAAGTTCAGCAGCAGCTTGTGGAAGATGCGTTCGAGGAAGACGACGTCGCCGATTCCGGTGGCCTTGCGGTCGATCTCGTAGATCTGCAGCGCGGCCCAGGCGTGGACGGGCGGGTTGATGTCGTTGAAGTCCCATTCATAGGCGGCCAGCCGGCCGTTGGGATGCTGGCAGCGCGACTGGGTGAGGAGCGTGAGCTGATTCTTGGCGAAGGCCGGGTCGATCAGCGCGAAAGTGACGGCGTGGAAGGCGAGGTCCCAGGCGGCGAACCAGGGATATTCCCAGGAATCGGGCATGGACATGATGTCGCCGGGCTGGTCGGGATCGACGTCGCCGAGCGCAAGGTGCAGCCAGTTGGCGTTGCGGCCGTCGCGGCGCGCCGGCGGCGGCGGGGGCTGGGTCGGGTCGCCTTCAAGCCAGCGCCGAACGTCATAGCCATAGAATTGCTTGCACCACAGCATGCCGGCGAAGGCCTGCCGCTGCACGAGGCGCTGATCGGCTCCTTCGACGCCCGATTGAAGCGCCGCGTAAAATTCCTCCGTCTCGGCGACGCGGGCGGCGAAGCAGGCGTCGAAATCGCCGAACGGATCGGTTTGCGATGGCCTGCGCAATCGTGCGCGCAAAATGTTCGAGCCGCCGGCCGCGATCTCGAAGGTCGCATGAAACGCGGCCTTGGTGCCGGTCCTGTCGGGATTTATCGCGTCGGCGCGGCCAGCGACGACGAAATCGTTGATCGCGTCCTTGGGATGGCCTTGCGGGGCGGCGCGATAGAGGCGGCGGACATTGGTTTCATTGTCGCAGAACAGCGCCGTTTCGACGCCGTCGCAGATGAATTCGAATTCGTCGCCCTTCAGGGTCGTCAGCGCGATCCGGCCGTTCGCGCCGGCGCGCAAAACGGGCTTGCGGGCGTTCTCCGACCACGACCAGAGGTTGCGAAACCAGATATGCGGCAGGACGTGAAGGACCGCCGCGTCCGGCCCGCGATTGACGACGGTGACGCGGAGCAGAATGTCGTCGGCGTCGGCTTTGGCGTATTCGATGGTCACGTCGAAATAACGGTTCTCGTCGAAGACGCCGGTGTCGATCAGTTCATATTCCGGCTCGTCGAGGCCGCGTGCGGCGTTTTTTTCGACCAGTTCTTCATAGGGAAAGGGCGCCTGCGGATATTTGTACAGCATCCGCATGTAAGCGTGGCTCGGGACGCCATCGAGGTAATAATAGAGCTCCTTGACGTCCTCGCCGTGATTGCCCTGGGCGTTGGCGAGGCCGAACATGCGCTCCTTCAATATGGGGTCGCGTCCGTTCCACAGGGCCAGCGCCATGCAAGTCTCCAGCCGGGAATCGGCGAAGCCGCCAAGTCCGTCCTCGCCCCAGCGGTAGGCGCGGCTGCGCGCGTGGTCGTGCGGAAAATAGGCCCATGCGTCGCCGTTGGCCGAATAATCCTCGCGGACCGTGCCCCATTGCCGCTCCGCGAGATAGGGGCCCCAGCGCCGCCAGCCGGCGCCCTCGGCGATCTGCGCCAGCCGCCGCCCCTCGGCGGTCTTGGCGCAGATGGCGCATTGCGCGTTTGAGGTTTCCGTTTTCATCTGTGCTCTGGCTTCTATTTGACAGCGGTCTGATAGTCACCCTATCGGGCATGCCGCCGCGGGGGCGGGGCGACGTTGGGGCGATTCGCCGGCTCTTTCAAATGGGGCCTCGCGCTCGGCTCCTCAAGTCATGGCGGGGGCGGCGTCCCGAGCCGATTGGCGATGATATCCGCGACCCGCAGGGCGTTGGCGATGATGGTCAGGGTCGGATTGACCGCGCCGATCGAGGGGAAAAAGCTGGCGTCGGTCACATAGAGATTGTCGATCCCATGGGCGCGACAGTCGAGATCGAGGACGGAGGTCGCGGGATCCTCGCCGAAGCGCAAGGTGCCGGCCTGGTGCGCGGTCCCCCCGATCGGGACGTTCTTGCCCAGATAGAGGCTGCGATCGATCAGATGGGGGTGGATGTCGGCCTTGTCGCAGATCGACCTGAGCTTGTCGCGCAGCCGCTGATGCCCCTCCATATTGGCGAGGGCGAGATCGAGATAGACCTCGCCGCCTTGGTAATAGACGCGGTTTTCCGGGTTGGGCAAATCTTCCGAGGTGAGCCAGAAGTCGACCGCGTGGCGGGCGATCCAGTCGAAGGGCTTTTGCGGCAGCCAATGCAGCAGGGCGGACAGGCCTTCGAGTTCGATCTGCGCGCCGTCCGACTTGCCGACCATCTGGATATGGCCGAGCGGAAATTCCCACTCGTTGGCCGGCGACAGCGGGGCGCCGTGATAGAAATCGTTGAGAGCGAGGGTTTTCTGAAATTCGGTCGGGTTGGGCCGACGCGAAATGGCGAGCACGGTCGCGTTGTTGTGGCGCATGTAATTGCGTCCGACCTGGCCGGACCGGTTGGCCAGCCCGGAGGGATGGGCGTCGTTGCCTGAGCGCAGGAAGAGCAGCGCCGACGACAGGGCGCCGCAGGCGACGACGACGATATCGGCCTTCAGGGTCTGGCGCCGGCCCTCGATCAAGGCCTCGACGCCGACGATTCTGCCGCCGCCCGAGTCGGTGACCAGCTTCTCGACAAGAGCGTTGGTCAGCAGCGTCAGGTTCTTGTGGGCGGCGAGGGCGGGATCGACGCAGACGATCTGGGCGTCCGCCTTGCCGTTGGTGAGGCTGGGATAGCCGTCGAAAGGATCGCAGCGCAGGCAGGGCGAATGGGGCAGGGTCTCGCCACGTTCGTTTTCCTCGATCATCGCGCCGATCGGCAGGTGGAACGGGTGCAGGCCCTCGCGCGACCAGGCCTCGGCGATTTCGGCGATCCGGGGCTCATGCCTCACCGGCGGCCGCGGAAAAGGGCCGCTCGCCCACGGCTCGGTCGGGTCCTCGCCGCGCAGGCCGCGGACCTGGAACAGGTTTTCCGCCGCCTGATAATAAGGCTCGAAGACGTCATATTTCAGCGGCCATTCCGGGGATACGCCGTCGGGATGGGGCACGCCATGGAAATCGCTTTCGCGCAGCCGCAACAAGGCGGCGCCGTAAAGCTTGGAGTTGCCGCCGACGAAATAATGCAGGCCGGGGTGAAAGGTCTCGCCCGATTGCGAACGCCAGGTTTCTTTCGCCTGGTACCGGCCCTTGCCGAAGACCTCGTTGGTGTCCCAGTTCTGCCTTTCGCGCTTCAGATAGAAGCCGCGCTCGACCAGCAGGACGCGCTTGCCGGTCTGGGCGAGTCTCCACGCCACCGAGGCGCCGCCGGGTCCCGAACCGACAATCAGGACATCGTATGAATTGTCCGCCATGCGCGTCCTTTCGTCGCCTTCGATCTCGAAAGAAAACCGATCTGCGAACGTCTTTGGGTCGTGGAAATCCCGCGGTTATTCTGGCGCCTATTTTGCGCGAGAGGAAGCCGCGCCCGGCGCGCGGCGTATTTCGCCCTCGCGGCGCGCCGTCGGGGCGCCGATGAACGACCAGTGGCCCTCGCCGCGCCCTTCGATCTTCGCGCAGCGAAGCGCATGGCTCGGCCTGAACAATCGGCGCCGCCGTCTCTTTACGCCGACGCCGCTGTCTAAAACTGTGCAATCACGCGCCAAGAGGTGGATTTTTTGTCGCAGATCGAAGCATTCGGACGAAATCGTCATGAAAAAGCAAAATTCCAATTCTACGAAGTCTTCAACAATTGGATGAGATCAAGGAGCGCGGTTGCGCCGGAGCATGAAATTCAAGGCGACGCGGGCACGTTGAACGAATAAAAAAATCATGGCGCGGCGCCTGGCGACAACAAGGGGAAACGCGATGGGCTCTCAACATGGCGTCCGGGGGCGAGGTGCGGAGCAGTCCCGGCGGAACGAGCCGGACGCCGTCACCGGCCAATTCGAGAAATACATGCGGGAAATCACGCCGGCTTACGCGCGCGACGCGGAGGAGGGCCGCGCGCGGCGGCGGCCACATGATCGGGAAAAACAGTTTCGCCTCCAGGATCGCGAGGCGATGTATTTCTTCAGCGAAAGCCATATGCGCTGATGCTCGGGCTCGAGGCCGCGGGCACCCGAACGCCTCTTCCGATCGGCGCCGGAAGAGAGAGGCGCCGGCCATGGCGGACGCCGACTAAAAAGCGGGGCCCAGATC
>JAKANG010000060.1 GCA_021812505.1 Pseudomonadota bacterium | reverse complement strand
CGCCCGCCACAATTCCCCAGAAGAGAATGTTCAGGCTTCTTTTCACAATGAAGATCAATGAAGCGGCGGAATCCCTTCGCTCGCGCGACGGAACGCTCTGATCTTCGAACTGAAGAGGAAAATGACCCATCGTTCCACCTCGAAAACAATTCTCAGATGGCTGAAGTCACGGAAACGTCAGGCTGACGGACCCAACGTCACACAGGGGCCACAATAGGGAACACGAGTTAATATGTCATTAAACAAAGCGTTAAAATAAAGCATACATTTACTAATCTTATATTACACGACACATGAATGCTATATTTTATATGTATACAGCTCAACTATATAAGTTTTAACAGCAATAACGCGGCATCATACCGTAACGATTCTTCGCCCCTCCTCGGTGCGATCCTGCCAGCTATAGCGAACCAACTCGGGATCGACATGCTCTTCCTCAGGCCAGCCCAGGCAAAGGAATGCAATGAATTTATAGGACTTCGGCGCATCGAGCGCGGCGCAGACCCGTGCCGGATCGAGGATGGACACCCAGCCAAGGCCAAGCCCGGCGGCGCGGGCCGCGAGCCAGAGCCCGGCAATCATGCCGACGACCGAATAATCCAGCATTTCCGGCATGGTGCGCATTCCGAGCCCGAGGCCCTGCTCGGTCGCATGGTCGCAAAAGACCGCGAGTTGCACGGGGGCGGCGTCGAGGCCGGCAAGCTTGAGCCTTGCATAGACGCCGGCGCGCTCGCTGCTTTGCGCCGCCATGGCCTCCGCGTTGCACACTTCGAAATTCCGTCGGATTTCGGCGCGTTTGCCCGGACTTTCGACGCGGATGAAGCGCCAAGGCTGGCTGTTGCCGACCGACGGGGCAATCTGGGCGAGATCGAAAAGGCTGTCCAGCAGCGGTTCGGGAACCGGGTCCGTGCGAAAGCGCCGCACGTCGCGCCGCCAGCGCATCAGTTCGGCGAGCTCCTCGCGGAAATGCGCGTCGAAGACCGGCTTCGGCGTCATGATACAACCTCCGCGACGCAATGGAAAAAGCTGCCAGTCACCAGCCCCCGCCGCGAACCGGCCGGCGTTGGCGCGCCGCCATAGGCGTCCGCGGCCGACGCCATGGGCGCGTCCGCGCCCTGTGCGACGATACTGGCGTAATGAAACTCGTGGCCGCGAAATCTTTGCCCTTTCCGGCCCAGAGCACAATCGTCCAGCAGGGTCGCGTCGCGGTAGCCGAGCGTCATCTTGCGCTTGGCGAAGGAGGTCCGCGCCGACAGGAGCCCGGCCATGGCGTGTTCGGTTCCTTCGGCGTCGGTCAGGCTTTCGCCGAGGACCATATAGCCGCCGCATTCGCCGTGGACCGGCCTGTCGGCTGCGAAAGCCCGCAGTCCCCCGAGAAAGCGCGTGTTCGCGGCGAGCCGCCCGGCGTGAAGCTCCGGGTAGCCGCCCGGCAGCCAGACACAATCGGCCTCGGCCGACGGCGGCTCGTCGGCGAGCGGCGAAAAGGCGAGGATTTCCGCGCCGCTCTGCCGCCAGCCGCCGAGAATATGCGGATAAAGGAAGGAAAAGGCCTCGTCGCGGGCGACAGCGATGCGCTGGCCTGGCGGGCAAAGAGCCGAAACGGCTCGCGCTGGCAAGCCGAGCGGCGCGGCGATTTCCAGCAGGGCGTCGAGATCCACGTGGTTCTCGACGAACGTGGCGAGGGAATCGAGCTTCCTGTCCAGGCCCGCCGTTTCCGCCGCCTGAACCAGACCAAGGTGGCGTTCGGGCAGCGAAACGTCCTTGCATTTGGGCATCGAGCCGACGAGCCGCAGCCCCGCCGCCTCGATCCCGGCGCGCGCCAGGGTCAGATGCCGCGGACTGGCGATATTGTTCAGGACGACGCCGGCGACCCGCAGACGCGGATCGAAAGCCGCGCAGCCCTTGGCGACGGCGCCCGCCGATTGCGCCTGCCCCGAGGCGTCGAGCACCAGCAGGACAGGCAGGCCGAGCGCGGCGGCGACGTCGGCGGAGGCGCCGGAGCGCCCGATAGGCGCGGGAACGCCGTCGAACAGGCCCATGGACGCTTCCGCCAGCAGGAGGTCGGCGCCCGAAGCCGCCTGGGCCGCGAGCGCCGCGAGGAGGTCCGGCGGCATGGCCCAGGAATCGAGATTATAGCTGTCGCGCCCCAGCGCCGCGCGATGAAAGGCGGGGTCGATGTAATCGGGCCCGGACTTGACGCCGGCCACCACGACGCCGCGCTGGCGCAAAGCGCGCATGGCGCCAAGGGTGAATGTCGTCTTGCCGGAGCCGGAGCGCGGCGCAGCGATGAGCAGGCCTTTGAGGCTCATGCGAAGAAATCCTTTTGCTTCTGCTTGCCGGCGCGGTAGCAGGAGGCATGATCGACGACGCCTCCAAGCTTCGGCGCGGCTGGACGACGGGCGCCTGCGCAGCCGCCGCCGCCCGCGCCGCCGCCGCCGCGCTGATGGGCGGCGAATTTCCCGACCCGGTGACCATTCGCCTGCCGGGCGGCCAGACGCCCGCCTTCGCGCTCGCCCTGACGGAACGCGGCGCGGATTTCTGCCGCGCCGGGGTGGTCAAGGACGCCGGCGACGACCCCGACGTCACCCATGGCGCGCTGATCGTCGCGCGGGTTACGCGCGGCGTGGCCGGCGCGGGCGTGACCTTTTCCGCCGGCGAGGGCGTCGGGACCGTCACCAGGCCTGGCCTGCCGCTGGCCGTAGGCGAGCCGGCGATCAACCCCATGCCGCGCCAGATGATCCGCGCCGCGATCGAAGCCGAAGCTTTTCCGCGCAATGACGCGCCCGATTTCCATGTCGAAATTTCCGTGCCCGGCGGCGCGAAAATCGCCGAGCGCACGCTCAATGCGCGACTGGGAATCCTCGGCGGCCTGTCGATTCTCGGCACGACCGGAATCGTCACGCCCTTTTCCTGCGCGGCGTGGATCGCCTCGATCCATCGCGGGATCGACGTCGCCCGCGCCTGCGGATTGGACATCGTCGCCGGCGCGACCGGCTCGACCTCCGAAGCCGCCGTCAAGGCGCTCCACGCCTTGCCCGACGAAGCGCTGATCGACATGGGCGATTTCGTCGGCGGCATGCTGAAATATCTGCGCCTGCATCCGGTCCCGCGCGTGGTCGTCGCGGGCGGCATGGCCAAGATGACCAAACTGGCGCAGGGCCTGCTCGATCTCCATTCCAAACGCGGCGAAGTCGATCTCGCCTTCCTCGCGGACTTCACGACGGGCGCCCTCGCGGAACAGATCCGCGCGGCCAATTCCGCCAAGCACGCCTTCGAACTCGCCGCTGCCGCAAGACAGGATCTTGCCCCCGCCGTCGCCGAGGCGGCATGGCGCTCGGCGGCCAAAAAGCTGCACGGCGCGCCGAGCGCCCTCGAAATTGTCGTCTTCGACCGCGAGGGCAGGCTGCTGGCGCGGACGGGCTTTCGCCAGATCGATTGAGGCCGTTTCGCTCATTCGTCCTCCGCGACAGTTCCATCGGGCCGCACGAAGCCGCCCCGGTAGCGGCGGCGGTAATCGGGATCGTAAAGGGCGCTCTCGCGAAAATCATTCGCGCTCAAGGCCGGGCCGACGAGGATCAGCGCCGTGCGCTCCATCGGATTGTCACGCGTCGCGGCGACAATGGTCGAAAGCGTCGCCTGGATGATCCGCTCGTCGGGCCAGCTGGCGCGGAAGACAAGGGCGATCGGGCAATCGGGCCCATAAAAAGGCAAGAGCTCCGCGACGATCTTTTCCAGCGCATGAATGGAGAGATGGATCGCGAGCGTCGCGCCAGTGGCTGCGAAAGCGGCGAGCTTTTCCTTTTCCGGCATGGACGAGGCGCGGCCCGAGGTGCGAGTCAGGACGAGGGATTGCGCAACTTCCGGCAAGGTCAGCTCGCGGCGCAGGGCGGCCGCGGCGGCGGCGAAGGACGGCACGCCGGGCGTGACGTCATAGCCAATCCCGAGCGCGTCGAGGCGGCGCAATTGCTCGCCCATCGCGCTCCAGACCGAGAGATCGCCGGAATGAAGCCGCGCGACGTCCTGATCCGCGTCGCGGGCGCGCCGGAATTCCACCTCGATCTCATCGAGAGTCATGGGCGCGGTGTCGACGATTCGCGCGCCGGGCGGGCAGTGGGAGAGCAGTTCCCTCGGCACGAGCGAGCCCGCATAAAGGCAGACCGGGCAGCGCGCGAGAATGTCGCGGCCGCGCAGGGTGATGAGATCGGGCGCGCCGGGGCCGGCGCCAATGAAATGGACCTTCATGCTTGCAACTCGTCTGCGGGCGCCGCCAAAGCGCAGGTGACGTTTCGCGCCGCGCGCCGCGGCGCCAGCAGCGTCGCGCGCGGTCCGCCGCCCATCAGGGCCGCCGCTTCGGCGACGCTGGCGAGGCCGGTCTTTTCCCTGACCTTTTCCGACGCCTTTGCGCCGCGCGCGAGAAATTCGCTCTGGCGCGCGGCAAATTCGGCATCGTCGAGCGCTTCGACCTCCAGGCCGAGACTGGCGACCGCCTCACACAATGCGGCGCTTTGAGCCTTGCGCGCGAGGGTGAAGATTTTTGCCTGCGCATGCGGCGGCGCGGCGTCCAGCATGGCGCGAACGAGGGCTTGAATGTCCTGTGCGCGGGCGCTCGACGTAAAGCCGAGGCCGATGGCGATCCTGCTCAACATGGTTTGTCGAAGGTCCATTGCACGATCGGCAAAGCCGGGCGAAAGGCGAAAAAGCCGCCGAGCTTTTCCGCGCGCGCGATTTGCGCCGAAATCAGCGCGCCGCCGAGCGCGCCGTGGCGCGCGACCAGCAGCGCCTGCGTTTCAAGGGTCACGCCATTGACCACGAGCCGACCGCCGGGCGCCAGAGCGTCGAGCGCGGCGTCGAGCAGGCCCGGCGCGGTCACCCCGCCGCCAACGAAAATCTTCCGCGGCGCCGGCAGGCCGCGCAAGGCTTCCGGAGCGCGCCCCTCGACGATCTGCAATTGCGGCGTTCCCAACGCCAAAGCGTTGCGGCGGATGCGCTCCGCGCGCGCCGCATTGGCCTCGATCGCGATCGCGGCGTTCCTGTCATCGGCCAGCAGAAATTCGATGGCGACAGAACCGGAGCCTGCGCCAATATCCCACAGCAATTCGCCGCGACGGGGCGCGAGCGCGGAAAGGGTCAAGGCGCGAATTTCCGCCTTGGTGATCTGGCCGTCATGTTCGAAAAAATCGTCCGCTAGCCCGGGCGCGCGGGCGATGATCCCGGCGTCGCGATCCGCAACGACGTCGAGCGCGATTGTGTTGAGCGCATCGACATCTTCGAGCGCGAAATCGCGCGCGCGCGTCGCCCTCACGCGCTCGCGCGGACCCCCGAGATTTTCGCAGACCGTCATCCGCGAGGCGCCAAAGCCGCGTCGCGTCAGCAGATCGGCGAGATTGCGCGGCGTCGCGCCGTCCCAGGACAGCGCGATGATTTTTTCGCCGTCGAACAGATGCGGAATGATTTTTTCCAGCGGGCGGCCGTGCAATGTGATCAGCGCGCACTCCTGCTGCGCCCAGCCGAGCCGCGCGGCGACAAGGCTGAAGGCGGATGGCGCCGGCAGGCAGGTCATTTCTTCGGCCGGAATCGAGCGCGCCAACACCGAGCCGACGCCATAGAAGAATGGATCGCCGGAGGCGAGCACCACCACCTTTTCACCGCGCCGCGCCAAAATCCGCGGATAGGCCTGATCCATCGGCGAGGGCCAGGCGAGAGTTTCGCAGGCAAGCGGCTCGGCGAGCGCCAGATGGCGCGCGCCGCCGACCACCAGCGCCGCTTGCGCGAGCGCTTCGTTTGCGGCAGGAGACAGGCTGGCGCGCCCGTCCTCGCCAAGCCCGATCAGGGTGAGCCAGCGCGCCGTCATGACGCCCCCCGCAACGGAGCGGCCCCTTGCGCATACTTATTCTCGGCGGAACGACGCAGGCGAGCGATCTGGCGAGCGCCCTGGCGACCCGAGCCGATGTCGAACCCCTGCTTTCGCTCGCGGGCCGCACCCAGAACCCCGCGCCCGCGCCCATTCCCTGCCGCGTCGGCGGCTTCGGCGGCGTCGAGGGCCTTGCGACATTCCTGCGCGACCATCAATTCGACGCCCTGATCGACGCCACCCACCCCTTCGCCGCGCAGATCTCGGCCAACGCCCGCGCGGCAAGCGCCGCCAGCGGCGTTCCGCTGCTCGTTTTTTCGCGTCCGGCCTGGGCGCCGAACGAAGGCGACGACTGGAGCGAAGTCGGCGGCGTCGCCGAGGCCGTCGCCGCGCTCGGCGCGAAACCGCGCCGGGTTTTCCTCACTCACGGACGCCTGCAACTCGCCGCCTTCGCCGCCGCGCCACAGCATTTCTATCTCGTGCGCGCGATCGACCGGCCCGAGGAACTGCGGCTGTTGCCGCATCACAAATTCATTTCCGCGCGCGGCCCCTTCACGCTCGAAGGCGAGCGCGACATCATGCGCGCCGAGCGCATCGAGTTTCTCGTTTCCAAGAACAGCGGCGGCGGCGCGACAGCGGCCAAGCTCGTCGCCGCCCGCGAACTGAAAATCCCGGTCGTCCTCATTGCGCGTCCGCAAGCCGAAGGCGCCGAGGAAGCGGCGCGGCTCGCCGACGTGCTGGACTGGATCGAGGCTCATCGACCGGCTCCATAAGAACGCGGAGTCAGCAGCCAAGGCTCGGCGCCGGGGCGCGGAAGGAAACGCGTCTCGGAAGAGCCGATCAGGACCAGAGTCGCCATGTCGACGAGCGCGGGATCGACCGAGGCGAGGTCGGATATGATAACTCTCTCGTCCGCGCGGCCAACCGCACGCGCAAGCGCGACGGGCGTTTCGCCGCCCTTCATGTCGCGCAACAGATCGAAGGCATCGAAAATCTGGCGCGGGCGCGCCTTCGACGCTGGATTATAAAGCGCGATGACGAAATCGCCTTCGGCCGCCGCGCGCAGGCGGCGCGCGATGATTTCCCAGGGCTTGAGATTGTCGGAGAGCGAAATCACGCAGAAATCATGGCCGAGCGGCGCGCCGAGCCGCGCCGCCGCCGCCAGCACCGCGCTGACGCCCGGCACGACCTGAAGGTCCAGCGCGCGCCATGCGGCGTCGCCTTTTTCCACGGCCTCCAGCACCGCCGCCGCCATGCCGAACACGCCGGCGTCGCCGCCCGAGACAACGGCGACCTTGCGGCCATCTTGCGCGAGCTGCAAGGCGTGGCGGGCGCGATCGATCTCGACGCGATTGTCG
>JAKANG010000059.1 GCA_021812505.1 Pseudomonadota bacterium | reverse complement strand
TTCCGATCTGCTCATGCATTGGAGCAGCGCGGATCGGTCGCGGTCACGACCGCCCCCGCGATCCAGGCGCAGATCAGCGACATGACGGCCGCGCTCGGCCTCGCGCAATTGCGGCGGCTCGAGGAAATTCTCGAAAAGCGGCGCACGATCGAGCATCTCTACGGCAAATATGTCCAGTCCTTCGAGGGCATCAAACCGCCTTACATCGGGCCGGACGTCACCGAGGTCCACTGGTTCCTCTATGTCGTCCATCTCGGCACGCGGTTCTCGAAATCGAGCCGGGACGCGATCATCGACGACCTCGCGACCGAGAAGGTCGAAGCGGCGGCTTACTGCAACCCGCTGCACCTCCAGCGCTTCTATATCGACGGCGGCTGGCGGCGTGGCGATCTCTTCGTCACGGAAAAAGTTGCGGACCGCGCCGTGGCGCTGCCGTTCCACTGCCATCTCACCGAGGAGCAGATCGAATTCATCGTCGCGACCATGAAGGACGCGTCGGTCAATGTGGGGGCTGGCGCGGCGATCTATTGAATGCCGCACCCCAAAAGGAGAGAGGGAAAACAATGTCTTTGGTTACTCTGGCGCCTTCGGGCAAGTCGATCGATGTCGCCGAGGGGACGACCCTGCTGGCGGCGATCCTGCAGGCCGATCCGGACTTTCCGCATAAATGCGACGGCAACGCGCAATGCGGCTCCTGCCATATCTTCGTGCTTGAAGGCCGCAAGGGCGTCAGCAAGACCACGCGCGAGGAGAACGAGAAGCTCGACACGATCGTCGGCGTCGGCTCCAAGTCGCGGCTGGCCTGTCAGGCCAAGGTGCTCGGCACCGAAAACATCAAGGTCGAAATTCTGAGCTTCGTCTGAAGCTTCTCCCCGGTGAGAGGGCCGGGGCGAAGAATGGCGCGACGCAGAACAAATGCGCGGCACAAAGTGTCCGGGCGACGGCAAGCCGTTGCCTGGAGCGAACACCTCAGGGAAAAGGAGTGTGAGAGATGGCGCCTTCCGAAATCGTGATCCACGCGCGCTATGCGCCCGACGGCACCTGCATGGAGATCGGCGAGCGGCCGGCAAGCATCACCCCGCAGGCGTGGTTCAAATATTTGTATGAAAACGTCGGCGAGACCGCCCAGCCGCTCTCGGGCGGCCGGCTGATCTTCCGCGTGTCCGCGACAGATCTCGAAAAGCACCAGGCCGCCGCGGCCGCCTGATTTTCGAGCGAAGCGAAAACAAACCCGCCGGAGGCTCGCGCCCCGGCGGGTTGATCGTTTCGGAAAACCGTCTGGTCGTCATCGCGAGCGAGGCGAAGCACACCATCGCCCCGTCAGCGCTTTGCGATCACGCGGTCGCCAGCGCCTGCGCCGCGTCCTTCTTGATGCGCTCGACCATGGAGCGCAGGCCGTTCGAGCGCTGCGGCGTCAGATGCTGTTCGAAGCCGAGGCTCTTGAACAGGGCCTGGGCGTCGGCGGCCGTGATGTCCCTGGCGGTGCGGCCGGAGAAAAAGGCGAGGGTCAGCGCGACAAGGCCGCGCACGATATGGGCGTCGCTGTCGCCAAGGAAATGCAACACGGGCTCGCCATCGGCGCCCGGCTCGACCTTGGTCTGCAGCCAGACCTGGCTGGCGCAGCCGCGAACCTTGTTGGCCTCGTTATGGGCTTCCTCGGGAAGCGGCTCCAGCGTGCGGCCAAGCTCGATCAGATAGCGATAGCGATCGTCCCAATCGTCGAGGAATTCGAAATTTTCGAGGATTTCGTCGATGGTCATTCCAGGCCCTTTCGATCCGCTTGATCGCCCGATGCAAGAAACGCGCATCGCGCGCCGCATTTCATAAATGGTTTGCTGTCGCTGTTGCGACAATGTTTCTGTCACATTTCGGCCGTCTGGCCCAGCTTTTCCGGCCGGTAGCCTTCCTCGCGCAGCACGCTGGACACGGCGGGACGGGCGAGCATGGCGCGATAATGCCGCAGAATATTGGCGGGCAGATCAATACCCACCTTGTCGGCCCAGAATTCGACATAGAACAGCACGGCGTCGGCGACGGAAAAGTCGCCGGCGACCCAGGTCCTACCGTCAAGGCTCTTTTCAACGATCGCGAAGGCCTTTTTGGCCAGAGCGAGGCCCTGCGCCTTGATGCTTTCGTGAAGCATCGAATCCGGGCAGAAATGGCCCGGCGCGAAAAAGCGGGCGAAGCCGTGGCCGTGAATCGATCCGGCGACGAAGGTCATCAATTCGAGGGCGAGCGTCTCGTCCTCGATGTGTTTCGGCCATAATTTTCCGCGCCCGCGCGTTTTCCCGAGCCAGAAGGCGATGGCCGGGACCTCGGTCAGGACCGAGCCGTCCGGCCGCATCAGCGCCGGAATATTGGCCTTGGGATTGATCGCGAGATAGTCCGGCTTGAACTGATCGCCAGCCGGCAGATTGACGATATGGGCCTCGAAAATCTCGTCCAGCTCCTCGAGGATGATGTGGATCGCCGTCGAGCAGGATCCGGGCGTCATGTAGAATTTCATGTTCATCGGCAAGGCGGCGCTCCCAAATTTCTCATGGCATGGTTCATGCAAAAATTGCTGCATTTCACGCGATCCGGGAGCGGCGATGAACGCAATGACGGAAGGACCGGAATCCAGGGCGCCATCGCCCGACGAACTGTTCGTGGTCTGCGCAATGGACGAGATCGCGCCGGGCGCGGCGCGGGCTTTCGATCTCGCCGAAGCTGACGGCCTTGGCGGGGCGAAACCGTTCCGTATTGTCGTGGTCCGCGACGGGGAGGGGCGCTATTTCGGCTATCGCAACGCCTGCCCGCATCAGGGCGTTTGGCTCAATATCGGCGCCGGCGGCTTTTTCGACGAAACGGGCGCCTTGCTCAAATGCGGTCGGCATGGCGCGACCTTCGCGGTCGAGACCGGACGATGCGTGTCGGGCGCCTGTGAGGGCGCGCAGCTCGAAAGCGTCGCGGTCGAGGCGCTCGATGGCGATCTTTGCATTTCCGGCGTCGCTCTCGTGGAAGAGGAACCGCCCCTGCGTCACGACGACGACATGGACGAGACGATGGAAATCACGATCCATCCGGGCTGAAGATGACCGAAACAACGACCCGCTATTTCCTCGCGACCTCCGGCGTGAAACTGCCGCTCAAGCTCGTCAACGAGATCGAGCCCGACGCGCTGTCGAACCGCAACACCTTCATCCGCGCGTCGTTTGACGCCGCTGGCCTGCTGCTCGCTTTCGACAAGATGGTTTATGGCGACGTCGAGTTGAGCCATCGCTACGACTATGACGCGGACGGCGCCTTGCGCCGCGCAGAAATCATCATGCTTGACGAGGAGCCGACAATCCTTGAATTCAAGGGCGCGCCGGCATGACGGTTGCGCAGCTTCTCGAGGCGCTGGCCGAATTGCCGTCCGACGCGGTCGTGCTGATGGAAAGCGACGGCGGCCTGTCCCTGGTTACAGCGCTGGATTTCGTGGCGGCCCAGGGGCCCGGCGCGCCGGCGGAGGTTATTCTCCTGCCGAACATGGAGGAATGAGATTTGAGCGAAGCGGCGGTGGAGGTGTCGATTTTTGACCGGCTCGGCGGCGAGGCGGCGATCGATCGGCTGGTCAAGGCCTTCTATGACAATATGGACATGCTGCCGCAGGCTCAGGACGTCCGCGAGATGCACGGTCCCGAACTCGGCGAGATCCGCAAGGTCTTCAAGCGCTACCTGACCGAATGGACCGGCGGGCCGAAGCTCTATTCGCCGGAAAAGGGCCATCCGCGCCTGCGCCAGCGCCATATGCCCTTCCCGATCGACAATGCGGCCCGCGACGCCTGGATGGCCTGCATGACCAAGGCGCTCGACGACAC
This sequence comes from Pseudomonadota bacterium, assembly GCA_021812505.1. Next base: position 3,390 of record JAKANG010000059.1, on the reverse strand, counting down.
TTTGGGCGACACGGAGGCGCGCCGCGAACTGGAAGGCAATATCCGCAAGCTCGCAGACTGGATGCGCAATACGGCGTGAACGGCCTACAACGGCGCGCCAAAATAATCCTCTTCCTCGCCGCCCCAGGCGAGATGCAGGCCACGCGCATTGGTCCAGAGGGCTTTTTCCGCCTCGTCGGCCTCGCGATAGCTGAGCTTGCCCTCGGGGCTCTCCGCCAGCAGCCAGCCCTTGCCGTTGCGCAGGAAGCGTTGCAGTCCCTTCATGTCGTTGGGGCGCACGACGCAGCGCGGCTTTTCATCGACGAGAACGGTCATGGGAACCATGGCGGCTTTCCATTTTTGCCGCCCGCTGTTGCGGGCGGCGCCCCTCGCACGGGCTCGGCGTCACTTCGCTCCTGACGCCATTCCTGCGGAATGCGCTTTTTTCAGGTCAGAATCCTTCCTTGGGGCTACCCCAGGATTTGGAGCCGGGCACGAGCTCCGCCTTGATCCTTGCTTTGTCGAGATCAGCCTGATTGCGATAGAACGTCGCCTCGTGGATGGTGACGCCGTTCTTGTTCTTCACGGCGACATAGCGCACGGGCAGGTCGACCTCGCAGCTATAGCCGCCGCCGGGATCGTCGGTGCTGCGCAAATCGCCGTTCCAGTCGACAAAAAATCCTGCGCTCATCTCGTTCCTCAAAAGATTTCAGGGCGCTCGCGGCGGGCCAGTTCCTCGCGCGCCAGTTGGCGCACGCGGGTCTCGGGCACGAGCGATTTGGTGAGTTTGGCGATCGCCTTGACCCGCGCCAGAACCGCGGCGCCGACGCCGGCTTCGACATTCAGCCCCGCCGCCGCGCAGACGGCGCGCACGGCGGCAATGCCGGAATGTTTCCCGATCACCACCTTGTGGCGGCGTCCGAGCATCGCGGGGTCGAGGCCTTGATAGGTTCGCACGTCGGACAAAAGGCCGGCGACATGGATGCCGGACTCGTGGGTGAAAATATCGGCGCCGACGATGGGCTTGGCGCGGGGTATGGAATCGCGCGCGGCGTGGGCGACGAGTCCGGCGAGCCTTTCGAGCCGGGTGAGGTCGATCGCGGTGCGGGCGTCAGCGGTGCGGGGCAAGGCGACGGCGATTTCCTCAAGGGGCGCGTTGCCGGCGCGCTCGCCCAAGCCGAGCACGGTGACGCTGGCGGCGCTGGCGCCGGCGCGCATCGCGGCGAGCGTGTTCGCGGTGGCGAGGCCGAGATCGTTGTGGCCGTGGAACTCGATCGGCAGGTCGGTCGCCTCGCGCAACTGCTTGATATATTCATAGGTGGAGAACGGGTCGAGCAGGCCGAGCGTGTCGGCGAAGCGGAAGCGGAACACGCCGAGCTTTTCCGCCGAGCCGGCGATCAAGCCGACGTCGCGCAGATCGGCGCGCGACGAATCCTCGCCGCCGAGCGCCACTTCCAGCCCCTTGTCGCGGGCGTAGCCAATCACCCGGGTCACGCGCGCAGCGACCTCCTCAGGCTCGCTTTTGAGCTTCACCCGCATCTGCAGTCGCGACATCGGCGCGGAAATATTCACATGGCGCACGCCAGCGCGCAGCGCTGCATCGACGTCGGCTTCGTTGAGACGGCACCAGGCGGTCACCCGGGGACCGTCGATTTCGCTGGCGATCGCCGCGATCGCCGCGATCGCCGCGACTTCCTCATCGCCCATGGCCGGCGTGCCGGCCTCGATCTCGTCAACGCCGGCGAGCGCCAGTTCGCGCGCGATGGCCAGCTTTTCCTGAAGCGTGAAGACCACGCCCGGCGCCTGTTCGCCGTCGCGCAGGGTCGTGTCGTTGATCTGGATCCGGTGGGAAACGACGCTGGTCATGTCTGGCCCTCACGCGACCTGCGACGGTCGGACTTCCACCCAAAGCGGCGATTTGCCACGCACATCAGCGACAATCTCCGGAAGGACCGCGAGGACTTTCGCAATGTCGCTCTCGCTGGTTTCACGCGACAGCGAGAAGCGGATCGCGCCCTGGAGCGCGAAGGGCGGGATGTTCAGGGCCCGCAGCACATGGCTCGGCTCCATCGAGCCCGAGGCGCAGGCCGACCCTGACGAGGCGGCGACGCCCGCCTGGTCGAGCTTGTGCAGGATCGCCTCGCCGTCGGCGTAATCGAAGGAAATGTTGCAGGTGTTCGGTAGGCGGCCGTCGCCGCCGCCATTGATCCGGCTCAGCGGGATGGCGGCCAGCAGCCCCGTTTCAAGTCGGTCGCGCAGGGCTTTCACACGCGCGGAATCCGCCGCGAGGGTCTGGTGGGCGAGCGCCGCCGCCGCCCCGAGGCCGACGATTCCCGGCACGTTCTCGGTTCCGGCGCGGCGGCCGCGCTCCTGCTTGCCGCCGCGAAACAGCGGGCTCAATTTGACGCCCTTGCGCACATAGAGCGCGCCGACGCCCTTGGGGCCATGGATCTTGTGTCCCGAGAGCGACAATAGATCCACACCCGTGTCCTTCAGGCTCATGTCGAGCTTGCCGAAGGCCTGGACGGCGTCGGTATGGAACAAAGCCCCCACGGCCTTGGCGAGCGCAGCCAGCTCCGCGACGGGGAAGATCTTTCCGGTCTCGTTATTGGCCCACATGATCGAGACCAGCGCGGTCTTGTCCGACAAAGCCGCGCGAAAGGCGTCGAGGTCGAGATCGCCGGACGCATTCACGCCGATATAATGGACCCTGGCGCGTCCCAGCCGTTCCAGATTTTGGCAGACATTCAGCACCGCCGGGTGCTCGACCGAGCTGGTGACGATTTCGTTGCGCCCGGGCGCGGTCTCCAGCGCCGAAAAGATCGCGGTCGTGTCGGATTCCGTGCCCCCCGAGGTGAAGACGACCTCATGGTCGAATTCGGCGCCGAGCAGGGCTTGGACCTGCTTGCGCGCGTCCTTGAGCGCGGGAGCTATCGCCGCGCCATAGTCGTGGGTCGAAGAGGCGTTGCCGAAGGATTCGGTGAAAAAGGGCAGCATGGCCTCCACCACGCGCGGATCGACGCGCGTCGTGGCGTTGTTGTCGAGATAGATGACGGCCATGGGCGAACCTCCGGACGGTCAGGCGCGGGCTTTCACGCGAAGGACTTGCCGCAGCCGCATTGGGTCGTGGCGTTCGGATTTTCGAAAACGAAGCCGGATTTCTCGAATGAGGAGACGAAATCGACCGTCATGCCCTTCACGAAGCCGAGCGAGAGGTCGTCGATGAAGAATTTCACGCCATCGGTCTCGACGATCTGGTCGCCGTCGCGGGTCTCGTTTTCCAGGCCCATCCTGTAGGTGAAGCCGGAGCACCCGCCGGCCTCGACCTCGATGCGCAGGCCGCCGGCGGGCGCCGCAGCGGTTTCGAGAATGGTGCGGGCCGCGGAAATGGCGTTGGGCGTGAGCGTGATC
>JAKANG010000058.1 GCA_021812505.1 Pseudomonadota bacterium | reverse complement strand
ATGCCCCTCCGCGCCGGTGGACTGGTGCCGCGCAAAATTGCGTCACGGCCGCGCCCGCGCCCTGGTGGTCAATTCCGGCAACGCCAACGCCTTCACCGGCAAGGCAGGGCGTGAGGTCGCCGAGCGGACGGCGGAACTGGCGGCCAAAGCGGTCGGCGCCGACGAGGACGAGATTTTTCTCAGCAGCACCGGCGTGATCGGCGAACCGCTCGACGCCTCGAAATTCGAAGGCGCGCTCGACCGGCTGGCGAAAGACGCCCGCGCGGAAAACTGGCTCGACGCGGCGCGGGCGATCATGACCACCGACACTTTCCCGAAAGTCGCGACGGCCAAGGCGACGATCGGCGGCGTGGAGGTGACGATCAACGGCATGGCCAAGGGGGCGGGCATGATCGCGCCCGACATGGCGACCATGCTCGCCTATGTCTTCACCGACGCCGCGATCTCGTCCGACGCCTTGCAGAAACTGCTGGCAAGAGGCGTCAAAGACACGTTCAACGCGGTGACGGTGGACAGCGACACCTCGACCTCCGACACATTGATGCTCTTCGCCACCGGCGCCGCCGAACAGCGCGGCCAGAAAAAGGCGAAAAAGGCCGGCGGCAAGACCCTGAAGGATTTTTCCGAGAAGCTCGACGCCGTCCTGCTCGATCTCGCCCAGCAGGTCGCGCGCGACGGCGAAGGCGCGCGCAAATTCATCGAGGTGCGGGTGACGGGCGCCGAAAACGACAAGGCGGCGAAACGAATCGCCTTTTCCATCGCCAATTCGCCTCTGGTGAAGACGGCGGCCGCCGGCGAGGACGCCAATTGGGGCCGGGTGGTGATGGCGGTCGGCAAGGCCGGCGAAAAGGCCGACCGCGACCTGCTGTCGATCTGGTTCGGCGACATCCGCGTGGCGCATGAGGGCCGCCGCGATCCCGATTACGACGAGGCGGCGGCGAGCGCGGCGATGAAACAGGACAAGATCGTGATTCGCGCCGATCTCGGGATCGGCAAGGGCAAGGCGACGGTCTGGACCTGCGACCTGACCAAGGACTATGTCGCGATCAACGGCGATTACCGGTCGTAACGCCTGCGAAGCAGGCTAGGAGCGAACGCCCGTCCACAGACGGGCTACGGGGCGTCGGCAGACGCCCGTTTTTGCAAACGGGCTGCGGCCGAGCTGATGCGAGGGGCGCCGCTCCGCGGGAGCGGAACAAAAAATGAGACTTCTCCTTGTCGTCGCGGTCGCGCTGATCGACGCAGACCATCGGGTGCTGGTGGCGCAAAGGCCAGAGGGCAAGCAGCTCGCCGGCCTGTGGGAATTCCCCGGCGGCAAGGTCGACGCCGGCGAGCGGCCGGAGCAGGCGCTGATCCGCGAATTGCGCGAGGAACTTGGCGTCGAGGTCAAGGAGCCCTGCCTCGCGCCCCTCACCTTCGCCAGCCACGCCTATGACGATTTCCACCTTCTGATGCCGCTTTACGCCTGTTACCGCTGGCAGGGCTCGGTGGTCGCGCGCGAGGGCCAGGCGCTGAAATGGCTTCACCCGCATAAATTGCGCGAGCTTCCGATGCCGTCGGCCGACGCGCCGCTGATTCCCGCCCTGATCGACCTGCTCGCCTGACCGTTCATCTTTCATTCAGGCTTCAGGGCTCAAATGTGTTGCGTTGCAGCATCGTTCCCAGGCCAATCTATCGTTCTTCGAGGAGGCGATCTGGCGAGTAACACACTGTTTTATAAAATAATTAACAAAGGTGTGGTAAGGGATGCCTAAAGTTAGGACTTGAACTTTCTTTTGCAATGCAACATATAACGCTCAAAGTGAGGGACGCGCTCCGAGGGTCGGAGCAACGGCGGCCAGAGGCCGCGAAAGGACAGGAATACCCCTATGGAACAGATGATGATCCATGGCGGCGTGGTGCGCAGATTGTGGCCGGCCGATCTTGCGGCGTTTCGGGAGCATCTCTTGCGCCTGGACGCGAAAAGCCGGTACGACCGCTTCGCCATGGCGGTCAACGATGAGTTTCTCAACCGCTATGCGGAACGCTGCTTCGGCATCGACGACGTGATCTACGGATTCTATGTCGATGGCATGCTGCGCGGCGCCGGCGAATTGCGGGCGGTCGGCAACAAGATCATCGGCGGCTCGGTCGAAGCCGCCTTCAGCGTCGAGAAGGAATGGCGCCGTCGCGGCGTCGGCACGGAACTGATGTCGCGCATCGTGCGCGCCGCCCGCAACCGCCGCGCCGACGCGCTCTACATGTCCTGCCTCGCCAGCAATAGGGCGATGCAGGGGCTGGCGCGGAAATTCGAGGCGGACCTTCGCTTCGAAACCGACGACATGACCGGAAAGCTGGTCGCGCGCGAGCCGAGCCCGGTCTCGGTCTGGGGCGAATTCGCCGAGAATGCGACGAGTTTTGCAACCGCAATGCTCGATCTGCAGACGCGGGTGTTTTCTTTGCAGCCGCGGGCGTAAGCCGGACAAAGCAATAAACGAAAAGGGCGCGTCCTTCGGGGCGCGCCCTTTTCATTGTGAAGGATCCGCCGGCTTACGCCTGACGGTCGATCAGCATGTTCTTGATGTCCGCGATCGCCTTGGCCGGGTTCAGGCCCTTGGGGCAGGCGCGGGCGCAGTTCATGATGGTGTGGCAGCGATAGAGCCGGAACGGGTCGTCCAGGAAGTCGAGCCTTTCGCCGGTCGCCTCGTCGCGCGAGTCGATCAGCCAGCGAAAAGCGTGCAGCAGGGCCGCGGGGCCGAGATAGCGCTCGCCGTTCCACCAATAGGACGGGCAGGAGGTCGAGCAGCAGGCGCAGAGCACGCATTCGTAAAGGCCGTCGAGCTTGGCGCGGTCCTCGGGCGATTGCAGCCATTCCTTTTCCGGCTGTGGGCTTTCGGTGTGCAGCCAGGGCTCGATCGAGGCGTGCTGGGCGTAAAAGACGGTGAGGTCGGGCACGAGGTCCTTGACGACCGGCATATGCGGCAGCGGGTTGATCTTGACCGGCGCCTTCACGTCGTCGATCGCCTTGGTGCAGGCGAGCGTGTTCTCGCCGTCGATATTCATCGAGCAGGAGCCGCAGATGCCCTCACGGCAGGAGCGGCGGAGCGTCAGCGTCGGATCGATCTTGTTCTTGATATAGAGCAGCGCGTCGAGCACCATCGGCCCGCAATCGTCGCGATCGACATAATAGGTGTCGATCGTCGGATTGGCGCCGTCGTCCGGATTCCAGCGATAGATGCGGAATTCGGTCAGGCGCTTGGCGTTGGCCGGCTTGGGCCAGGTCTTGCCAAGGCCGACAACGGAATTCTTCGGAAGCGCGAATTCAACCATCGGGTTTGCTCTCTCTCGTCGCCGCCTCGCCCAAGGCGGGGTCTTTCTCGCGAGGAAACGGGAGGCCGGGACCGCGGTCCCGGCCGGGATTGACCTCAGTAGACGCGGGCCTTCGGCTCGATATAGGAGACCTCGTCCGTCATGGTGTAGCTGTGCACGGGGCGGTAATCGATGGTCACGGACTTGGCGGCGTCGTCGATGGTCGCCAGAGTGTGCTTCATCCAGTTGACATCGTCGCGATTGGCGAAATCCTCGCGGGCGTGGGCGCCGCGCGATTCCTTGCGGTTCTCGGCGCCGACCATGGTCACGGCCGCCTGGACGACCAGATTGTCGAATTCGAGGGTCTCGATCAGGTCCGAGTTCCAGATCAGCGAGCGGTCGGAGACGCGCAGGTCGTCGCGGCCCTTCCAGACGTCGTGGATGAGCTTGACGCCTTCCTCAAGCACTTCTCCGGTGCGATAGACCGCGCAATTGTTCTGCATCACGCGCTGCATTTTCAGGCGAAGTTCGGCGGTCGGCGTGCCGCCATTGGCGTAGCGGTAGTGGTCGAGGCGCGACAGGGCGAGATCGGCCGAATTTTCCGGCAGATTGTCCTGCTTCGCGCCCGCCTTGACGAGTTCCGCAGCGCGCTGGCCGGCGGCGCGGCCGAACACCACGAGGTCGATCAGCGAATTGGAGCCGAGGCGGTTGGCGCCGTGGACCGAAACGCAGGCCGCCTCGCCGATCGCCATCAGGCCGGGCACCACCACATCCGGGTCGTCGCCCCTCTTGGTGAGCACTTCGCCGTGATAGTTGGTCTGGATGCCGCCCATATTGTAATGGACCGTCGGCAGGACCGGGATGGGCTCGCGGGTGACGTCCACGCCGGCGAAGATCTTGGCGCTTTCCGAAATGCCGGGCAGGCGCTCGTGCAGGATCTTCGGATCGAGATGGTCGAGGTGCAGGAAGATGTGGTCCTTGTTCTTGCCCACGCCGCGGCCTTCGCGGATCTCCATGGTCATGGCGCGCGAGACCATGTCGCGCGGGGCCAGATCCTTCACGGAAGGGGCATAGCGCTCCATGAAGCGTTCGCCGGACGAATTGGTCAGATAGCCGCCTTCGCCGCGCGCGCCTTCGGTGATCAGGCAGCCTGCGCCATAGATGCCGGTCGGATGGAACTGGACGAATTCCAGATCCTGCAACGGGAGCCCCGCGCGTAGAACCATGCCGCCGCCGTCGCCGGTGCAGGTATGGGCCGAAGTGGCGGAGAAATAAGCGCGGCCATAGCCGCCCGTCGCCAGAATCACGAGCTGTGAGCGGAAGCGGTGGATCGTGCCGTCGTCCATCTTCAGGCAGACGACGCCGCGGCACCGACCTTCCGAGTCCATGATCAGGTCGATGGCGAAATATTCGATGAAGAATTCCGTCGAGTTCTTCAGCGCCTGGCCATAAAGCGTGTGCAGCATGGCGTGGCCGGTGCGGTCGGCGGCGGCGCAGGTGCGTTGCGCCGGCGGGCCCTTGCCGAAATCGGTGGTCATGCCGCCGAAGGGGCGCTGGTAGATCTTGCCGTCGACGGTGCGGGAGAAGGGAACGCCCCAATGCTCCAGCTCATAAACGGCGGCCGGGGCGTTGCGGCACAGATATTCGATCGCGTCCTGGTCTCCGAGCCAGTCGGAGCCCTTGACGGTGTCGTACATGTGCCATTTCCAGTTGTCCGGCCCCATGTTGGCGAGCGAGGCGGCGACGCCGCCCTGCGCCGCGACCGTGTGCGAACGGGTCGGGAAAACCTTGGAAATGCATGCCGTGCGCAGGCCCGCTTGCGAGCAGCCGACCGTGGCGCGCAGACCCGCGCCGCCTGCGCCGACCACGACCACGTCGAAGGTGTGGTCGGTGATCGGATAGGCCTTGCCGCCGATGGCCGCCTTGGCCGGGGCGTCGTTCGATGCCATGGGATGAATCCTTGATCAGGAATTGCGAAAGGCCGGGCGGCTCGCGCGCGCCCGGACGACAATCAGGTGAAGCTCAGGCGCAGCACCGAATAGACCAGCGCGGCCCCGATCAGGAGGCCGAAGCAGATGTTCGCCATCAAAGCGAGATGTTTCGTCCGCTCGGAATGGACATAATCCTCGATGATCACCTGCATGCCGAGCGTCATGTGATAGGCGCCGACGCCGACGAAAAGCAGCAGGAGAATGCCGGCGAGCGGCGAGCCCAACAGGATTCTCGCGCTTTGGAAATCACGCCCGACGAGCGACAGGACGACCAGGACAAAGGCGATCGTCAGCGGCAGCAAGGCGAAGGCGGTGAGGCGCATCATCCAGGCGTGATGGGTGCCGGATTTGGCCGAGCCGAGGAAACCGACGCGCGCGCGCGGCGTCCGCAGGGAGGCTTTCTGGGTCATCGGGCGGTCCTCAGCGAAGGATGAAGGAGACGATCCACAGCAGGACCGTCAGAATTGCGGCCGCGGCGAAGGAGCCGATCGCCAGCTTGTCGCGCGCTTCGGGATCGAAGCCCTTGCCGGCGTCCCAGATCGCGTGGCGCAGGCCGCCCATGACGTGAAGCAGCAGAACGAAAGTATAGCCGAACAGCACAAGTTGGCCGAGGAACGAGCCGAAGATCGCCGACGCGAAATTGAAGCTGTGGACGTCGTCCGCCGCCGCGACCAGATAATAGACCAGCAGCAGCGTGCCAAAATAAAGCGCGACGCCGGTCGCGCGATGCGCGATCGACGCGGCCATGGTCGGAGACCATTTGTAGATCTCGAGATGGGGGGAGAGCGGGCGGCGCTGCTCCAGCGGAATCGGGCTGGGATCGGCCATGAATTTCACCCTTCCTGTTCGTACTTAGCCGGGGCGCGTTCGCGGGACGCGGTTGGCGTCCGGGGAGCGCAAAATGAAGCCAGGGGTTATCAATTTCACTAATGGAAACGAGTGCGCTGCGCAATGAGATCGGCCTCAGCCATTCGATGTAGGTCCGGGCCGCCCGAGCATCTCGACAGAGCGGCGGCGGATCGCCCGGAAGGGCCTGAGTCGCGGGACATTGCAAGGGATGTCGCGGCTCTTTCTTCTCGATATGGGACGCTTGATCGCGCCTTTTTGCGCGGCGGAAAGGCGAATGTCTTGCTTTCGCAACGCAAAGAAGCGAAAGCTAGAGAGGGGGGAGGCCAGAGTATGATGTCGTTCGACTTTTCCGCTCGCGCCGGGGCCCAAGGGCGCTCGGACGAAAATCTTGGCGAGGCGCCGGCTTTTGGCGTCCTGCAGGCCCGCATGGGTCATGAGCGTCCCGGCAAGCGGTCGCGCCTCGCACGGTTTGCCGCGCGTTTCGTCGTCCCGGGCGCGCAAGGCGTCGCGGGGCTCTTGTTGTTTGCCGCCGCCTCTCTTTTTCCGGGCCAGGCCGCGGCGGCCCCTCGTCTCACCCTGCAGTCGGGTGGAATCAGCCGATCGGCGGTCGTCGTCGAGCACGAACGGTTGAAACTGCGACGCAGGCCGCTGGTCATCGTTCTTCATCCCAAGGCGGCCGGCCCGCGCGGACACCGCCACTCGCGATTTGAAGAGATCGCCGAATCGAGCAAGCCGGTCTTCCTTTACCCGGAAGCCTTGGGGGCGGAATGGCCGGTCGCCGCGGGGCCCGACGCCGACCGCGATGTCAAATTCCTGCGTGACCTGGTGGACCACTTTGTCGGTGAGGGCGTGGCGGATCCCCGCAAGATCTACCTGATCGGCGAGTCGTCAGGAGGCGTGTTCGCTTTCCGCGCCGTTTGTTCCGGCGTTGGACGTCCAATCGCAGCCCTGGCGACGCTCGGAGCCGCCATGCCGGCCGATCTCGCCTCTTGCGCGCCGCCGCCCCTGGCTTTCATCGCAATCGATCATGTCGGCGACCCCCGGACGCCGATCCAGGGCGGCGTCGCCAAGACAGGCGATCTGGCCTTCAACGCCTTGCCGGCGGACGCGACCTTGTCAATCTTCGCCA
>JAKANG010000057.1 GCA_021812505.1 Pseudomonadota bacterium | reverse complement strand
CCTCGGCGCCGCTCGAGGCGCTGGTCGAACGCATCCGCGCCTGCCGCCTCTGTGTCGATCGCCCTTTGGGCGCGCCCCTGCCCCACGAGCCGCGACCCGTGCTGCAGGTTTCGGCCGAGGCCCGCCTGCTTGTCGCGGGCCAGGCGCCGGGAACGCGCGTCAACGCCACCGGCCTTCCCTTCAACGACCCGTCCGGCGAGCGGCTGAGAGCGTGGATCGGCGTCGATCGCGCGCAATTCTATGACCCGTCCCACGTCGCCGTCGCCGCCATGGGCTTCTGTTTCCCCGGCCACGACGCCAAGGGCGGCGACCTGCCGCCGCGGCGCGAATGCCGCGCGGCATGGCATGACGAGCTTTTCCGCCTGATGCCGCAGATCGAAGTCATTTTCGCGGTCGGTCGGGCGGCGCAGGAATACCATTGCGCGCGGCTCGGCCGTCCCTTGCCCAAGGGAGCGTCGCTCGAGGAGGCCGTTCGCTTCTGCGCCGCACATATCGACCTGAAACCGCATATCCTCGCGCTGCCGCACCCCTCATGGCGAAACAACGCCTGGTTGCGCGAGCGCCCGTGGTTCGAGAAGGAAATCGCCCCGCTTGCGCGCAAATTGGCGGCGGAAGCCCTGATGAGACCTCAAAAATGACAAAAATACAAAAATAAGACGAATTTCACTTGCCATGCTGCGGCGCGGCAATAATATTTATTTCATGAGCGGAAAGCATGCTTTTGTCTCGCGCCGCTCGCCTTCTCTGCAAGATCGCTTGGTTGTCCTCCAAGGCTCAAGGCATGCGCGCAGGTCAGAAAGTTCGCTTGAAGGCGGCTTCTCCCTTGAAGCAACGGCTTAACCTCCCTCCGGAGGCGCTTGGCGCCGTGCTGTGTTCCTATCGTGTCCTGCGCGGCGCCGATGCGGCGGTCAGGCGTCTCGACGTGCGTTTCAGCTCGGATCTCATCATCTGGGGCGCGCCAGACGATCAGTTTGAGCCGGTCGAGGACGCCAGCGAGGCCAGCGAGCACTGATCTCGCTTTCCTGTCAGGGAAGGTTGTACTGGCTCCCGGCATTGCCCGGCGAACAGGCGTTAAATTTCGTGATCCCGCCGCTTGACGTCCAGAACACGCCCTGGTCGATGCGCTGTGCGGCAGTCGGCGTGGTGGAAACCTGCGTGACCGACGAAGCCGTGCGCGGCGCCATATAAGTCGTATGCGTAATCTTATAGCCCGCGCCGTCATTCGGGCTCTGGCCCCATTGGAAGGGCTGGAAGCCAAACATCGGCGTGTAGACATAGGTCACATCGGCGACAATGATGAAATTGTTGACCTTGTTATTGGTCGCGTAGACAGCGCCGCCCGTGACCGCATCGCCCGCGCCGCCCGGATAGAGGCCGGCCGGAATGGTCGTCGGGCTGTTGACGCCGCTCGGCGAGGCCGTGAACACCCCGCAACTGCGCAGAGCCGGATTGACGCCGGAGCCGACGCTCCATACCAGCCGCGCCCGGCAACAGCGCGCGTCCGTGACGCTGACATTGTCGAAGACGATCTGCGAGATCGTCATGCTCGAAACATCGGCGAAGGGATAGAGGACGGCTGCGGAAGCGGAAAAGATCGTATTGTTGAAATCGGAATCGGTCAGGCACGGATAGCCGCTCATCGTCGCGCCATCGACCTGATAGGCGCTGGCGCAAGTGCCGGTCGTCGACGTTCCCGCGAGCGTCTGCGCCGTCAGGTCGGCCAGTGTGCGCGAGAGCAGCTGGGTCTTGCGTCCGACCTCAAGGCCCTGCGCGAGCACGACCACGCCGAAATAGAGCGTCAGCATGAGCGGCAGGATGAAGGCGAATTCCACGGCGGCGAGGCCGGCCCGACCACGACGCAGCCGCGCGGCTTCACGGCCGAGCCAGGCCGCTGAGCCGGCGATGATCTTCCCCGGCCGTCCCGTCATGGCTCGTTCCTGAAAACCACGGTCGTGAAGATCGCGTGGACGAACCCTGAACCGTTGGGATTGGCGTAGATCGACCCCGACGCATGGTCATAAAAATTGCCGATGCCCTGGCCATTGACGCCCGTGGCGATCAGAACGGAGAGGTAGACCGGCATCGGATAGAAGGCCTGGAAATAGACAATCCATCCGGGCTGGCCGAGGTTCAGATTGGTTGTCGGATTCTTGTACCAGTTCGTCGTCAACCCGGCTGCGACGCCCGCGAAATTGCTCGTCGCCGGATTGACGGCCTGGACGTTCAGGACGACCTTGCCGCAATCGAAATAGGAGGGCAGGCTTGGGCAGAACGTGCTGGACTTGAACGAGGCGGCCGTCGGCGTCGAATTCGATTCGAAATCGTTGACGAGAACCTGGCGCGCCACATTATTCACGCTGTTCTCGAAGGATTCCTGCACGAAAAAGACGAGAGCCGTTTCGAAGATCGCCGCCAGCAATCCGATGAAGGGCACAGCGATCAGGGCGAACTCAATGGCCGCGACGCCTGACCGGCCGCGCAGAAACCGCGTCACGAGAGCGGGCCGTCGCGACCGTTCAGCTTGCGCCTGCAATCCTCGCCTCTCCATCGATCGATCCTCGATCGCTTCGCGCGACGCCAATCTCGCCGCGCCGAAGATTTTCGACGATAGAGGTTGCCAATGCGTTATCGGTTTCGGACCGATTTCCCTTGTCCGAAACGGACTCACTTGCCGATCGAGAAGGCCGCATGGGCGGAGACGGCGGCGGCGCGCTCGGCGGCCACCGCCTTCGCGTCCGCCAAGTCGATCGTCGGCAGGCACTGCGGCGAACAGATGAAGCTCTCGCGGTTGGCGCCGTTCTGGAGAAGCAGGTCCGCCTTCTCGCCGCCGACCCGGATCGTCCATTCGCCGAGCAACTCGCCCTTGGCGTCGAGCGCGATCAGGTTGGTCTCGCCGAAGCTCTTGCCCGTGATCACGCCCATGCCGGAGTTCTTGAGCATGGTGACGTCCGCGATGCCCGGCTGGCCGATGACAAGGGTCTGGGTCTTGTCGGGGATGCGCGCGACGCGCGCCTTGTCGACGGAGACGACCACGACATCGGCCGGCGCCGCCCAGGCGTTGGATTGGGCCGCCAGCCCGGCGAGAACCAGGGCGGCGCCAATCGAACGGAATGCGTGCACACCCATGAACCTCTCCCGAATTCGAATTCCGTTCCGGAACGCACGGCGACCGCCCACGACTTCGCCGAACGGCGTTCCCGGCGGCGCTACCGCGCGCCGCGCCATGACTTATCGGCGCAATTAAGACATGACTTGGTGAATGATTGCTAAATTTTCCAGCGGCGCGAAATTTTTCGGCTTGGCGCGGCCCGGACTGCGGCCGCCTAACATCAACCGGCGGCGAAGGCTTGTCTGCGCCCGCGCCGCCGCATAAGAGAGGCGCAAACACGGGACAGACCGATGAAAGACGCCAAAGCCGCCGCCCCCCTCGTCAAAGCGCGCCTGCCGCGCGGCCTCGCCGACCGCGCCGCCGACGAGATCGCCGCCGTCGACGCCATGCTCGCTGCGATCCGGCGGATTTATGAACTCTATGGCTTCGAGGCGGTCGAGACGCCGGCCATGGAATATACCGACGCGCTCGGCAAGTTCCTGCCCGATCAGGACCGGCCGAACGAGGGCGTATTCTCCTTTCAGGACGACGACGAGCAATGGCTGTCGCTGCGCTATGACCTTACGGCGCCGCTCGCCCGCCATTTCGCCGAGAATTTCGAAAGCCTGCCCAAGCCTTACCGCACCTATCGCGGCGGCTATGTCTTCCGCAACGAAAAGCCGGGGCCCGGCCGCTTCCGCCAGTTCCTGCAATTCGACGCCGACACGATCGGCTCGGCGAACCCGGCCGCCGACGCCGAACTCTGCATGATGGCCGCCGACACGCTGGAGGGCCTCGGGATCGCGCGCGGCGATTATTGCATCAAGGTCAACAACCGGAAGATTCTCGACGGCGTGATGGAGGCGATCGGCCTCGGCGGCGCCGAAGACGCAGGACGCCGCCTAGTGGTGCTGCGCGCCATCGACAAGCTCGACCGCCTCGGCGCGGACGGCGTGCGCGCCCTGCTCGGCCCCGGCCGCAAGGATGACTCCGGCGATTTCACCAAGGGCGCCGGCCTGGAGGCGGAGGCCATCGACAAGGTCATCGCCTTCACCGCGGCCCGGCGCTCGACCAACGCCCAGACGCTGGTCGCCCTCGAAGACATCGTGGCCGCTTCGGCGCGCGGCATGGAGGGCGTCGGCGAATTGCGGGCCATTGACAATCTCGCGCGGGCCGCCGGCTATAACGAGAACCGCATCAGCCTCGATCCGTCCGTGGTGCGCGGGCTCGAATATTATACCGGCCCCGTCTTCGAGGCCGATCTCTCGATCCCCGCCTTCGACGACAAGGGCCAGCCGATCCGTTTCGGCTCGGTCGGCGGCGGCGGGCGCTATGACGGGCTTGTCGCCCGTTTCCGGGGCGAGGACGCGCCGGCCACCGGCTTTTCCATCGGCGTCTCCCGGCTCTATGCGGCGCTGAAGGCGATCAATTCGCCAATCGTGGCGCGCTTGCCGCACAATGGGCCGGTCGTCGTGCTGATCATGGACCGCGATCGGATCGCCAATTACCAGGCCCTCGTCGGCCGCCTGCGCGACGCCGGCGTCCGCGCCGAGCTTTATCTCGGCGCGGCGGGCATGAAGGCGCAGATGAAATACGCCGATCGTCGCAAGAGCCCCTGCGTCGTCATTCAGGGCTCGAACGAGCGCGAGCGCGGCGAGGTTCAGATCAAGGACCTGATCGAAGGCGCGCGCGCCGCGGAGGCCATCGCCTCCAACGAGGAATGGAAGGCCGCGCGTCCGGCCCAGATTTCGGTTTCGGAAGAGAACATGGTCGCCGCGGTCGCGGAAATTCTCGCCCGCCACGGCTTGTGAGGGCGTTTTCCATTCACCCTTCATGGCGAAAGAGGATGCGCGCGGCGCGCGCTTTTGTTAGCACAGCGTCGAAGCCCAAGGTTTGGAGTCATTCATGAGCGGCGGTCGGGACGAGAAAGGCGAGGCGATCCTGCGCAAGCTCGCGGCCGCGGGCTATGCGCCCTGCGACCCGGACGTGCTTCAGCCCGCCTCGGTCTTTCTCGCATTGTCCGGCGAGGACATGCGCGGCCGCCTGCTGCTCACGTCCGGCGGCTCCGGCGACTATTGCCTGCGGCCGGAATTCACCATTCCGGTTTCGCTGGCCTATCTGGCCTCGTCGCGCGCCGGCGCGCCCGCCGCCTTCTGCTGCCAGGGGCCTGTCTTCCGCCAGCGCTCGAGCGGTTCGCCGGAATTCCCGCAAGCGGGGCTTGAGAATTTCGGCCGCGCCGACCGCGAGGCCGCCGACGCCGAAGTGCTCGCCCTTTCGCTCGAAGCGGTCGGCGGCGCGGACGGCGCCTGGCGGGTGCGGATGGGAGACGCCGGCCTGCTCGCCGCCCTTCTGGAAAAGCTCAAGCTGCCGCCGATCTGGCTGCGGCGCATGCGCAGCGGGCTCGCCAAGGGCCAGACGATCGCGGAGATCCTTGCTCCCGTCGCCGAGCGCGGCGATCATTCCGGCGTGTTGGCGGCCCTCGACGGCGCCGACAAGGCGGGCGCCCGCGCCTTGGTCGAGGATCTGCTCAGGATCGCCGGCATTTCGGCGCTCGGCGGGCGCACGCCGGCTGAAATCGCCGAACGTTTCCTCGAACAATCGGCTTTGCGCTCGAGCGCCGCGCTCGACGACGACAAGCGCGGCCTGCTCAGCGAATTCTTCGCCATCGAAGGCCAACCGGATGAAGCCTCCGGGGCCTTGCGCGCCCTCTTCTCCCGCGCCCGCGTCGACCTCGACGCGGCGATGGAGCGTTTCGACCAGCGCCTGAATTTCATGGCGGCGCGCGGCGTCGATCTCGATCGAATCGTCTTTTCCGCCATTTTCGCCCGCAATCTCGATTATTACACCGGCTTCGTCTTCGAGGCCTCGCCGGAAGGCGCGGCGCCCGACAGGCCGGCGATCGGCGGCGGTCGCTACGACCGCCTGCTTTCGACGCTCGGCGCGAAAACCGACATTCCGGCGGTCGGCGCGGCGATCTTCCTCGACCGCCTGAACGGAGCGCAGTGACATGAGCGACAAACTCGTTCTGGCTGTTCCGTCCAAGGGCCGCCTGCAGGAAAACGCCAACGCCTTTTTCGCCCGCGCCGGCCTCACAGTGACCACCGGCCGCGGCGCGCGCGACTACCGCGGCGTGCTGTCGGGGGTCGACAATGTCGAGGTCGCCTTCCTCTCGGCCTCGGAAATCGTGAAGAACCTTGCCTCGGGCGCCGCCCATCTCGGCGTCACCGGCGAGGATCTGGTGCGCGAGGCGGAAGCCGAGAGCAAGGTCGCCCTGCTGACCCCGCTCGGCTTCGGCCACGCCAATGTCGTGGTCGCGGCGCCGCAAGCCTGGATCGACGTGCGCAACATGGCCGATCTCGACGACGTCGCCTTGGCCTTCCACGCCCGGCGCGGCGAGCGCATGCGCGTCGCCACCAAATATGTGAACACGACCCGCGCCTTTTTCCGCGACAAGGGCGTGACCGACTATCACATCGTGGAAAGTCTCGGCGCCACCGAAGGGGCGCCGGCGGCTGGCCAGGCCGAGCTGATCGTCGACATCACCTCGACCGGCGCGACGCTAGCCGCCAATGGCCTGAAAGTGCTCGACGACGGCGTGATCCTGCGCTCCGAGGCCAATCTGGTGGCTTCGCTCGGCGCGCCCTGGCCCCCGGAACATCGCGAGACCGCGCGAAAAATCCTGTCGCGGATCGCCGCCGAGGAAGAGGCGCGGATGACGCGGGAAATTGTCGCGGCGCTGGAGCGCGAGCCGGAAAATCTCACCGAGGGCCTCGCCGCATACGGCGCGCGGGTCCGCCGGCGCGGCGGCAATGGCCGGGCAGTCTTCGCCGCGCCGAAGGCCCAGGCGCCGGCGCTGGCGGACTGGCTGATCGGCCAGGGCGCGGAGGAAGTCGTGGTGCGCCCCGCCGATTATGTCTTCACCCGGGTCAATCCGCTGTACGAGCGCCTTGTTTCGCGCCTCGACGCCGCGGGCCGGTAAGACGCCGCGCGCTCACAAGCTGCGGGCCTGCGCCCGGTAATCGCCGCCGATCACCAGATATTCGCCTTCGCCCTTGAGCGGGTGGGACGGCAGCAACTCGTTGAAGAACAGGATCTTCGCCGCCGGCGCGCGCACGGTCAGGATAGCGTCGCCGAAACAGCCCGCGACGTCGCGGTCGCTGGAAAAGGACACCAGATTGTTGAAGCGCAGGGTCACCAGGCCCTCGCCGCGCCGCTCGAACACCGTATGGTCCTCAAGAGCGTTGACCCCA
>JAKANG010000056.1 GCA_021812505.1 Pseudomonadota bacterium | reverse complement strand
GGGCAGGCAGAGCACAGGACGGATAGCCATGAAAAATCAACTCTCGAGGATTTGTCAAAATGCGCTAAGGGCGCGCGCGGGACGCGTCAAATGGGCTTTGCAAAGAATCGCCTGATATGTTCTATTTTTGTTCATTGATTCCTGCTTCGATCGCCCCATGACCGACCGCATTCTGTTCGAAATCCTCGATTTTCCGGTCACTGCCTATGAGCTGGCGGGGGCGCTCGTCCTGCTGGCCCTGTTCGCGCTCGCCTTTTTCGCGCGCGGCGGGCGGCGGGCGCAAGAGGAGGCGCAGATGGCGGCGCTTTCGCGCGCTCATGCGGAAATGGCGGGGCGGCTGCAAACGCTCGCCGAAATCCTCGGCGGCCGCCAGGCCGATTTCGCCCGCACCGTCGCGGAAAAGCTCGATTCCTCGGCCCATCGGGTCAATGAACGGCTGGAGACTTCGGCGCGCGCCACCCTGGTCAATCTGAGCGCGCTCAATGAAAGGCTCGCCCTGATCGACGCCGCCCAGGCGCGGCTGGCCGGCCTGACCGAGGAAGTGGTCGGCCTCAAGGACGTTCTCGCCAACAAGCAGGCGCGGGGCGCTTTCGGCCAGGGACGGATGGAGGCGATCATCCGCGACGCCTTGCCGGCGAACGCCTACGCCTTCCAAAAGACGCTCTCGACCGGCGCGCGGCCCGATTGCGCCCTGAAACTGCCCGGCGACGACAAGATCCTGGCCATCGACGCCAAATTTCCGCTCGAGGCCTTCACCGCCTTGAAGGAAGCAGGCGACGAGGGGGCGAAAAAGGCCGCGCAGGCGCGCGTGCGCGCCGATCTCGGCAAACATGTCAAGGACGTGTCCGAGCGTTATCTCCTGCCCGGCGAGACCCAGGACGTGGCGATCCTCTTCGTCCCCTCGGAGTCCCTGTTCGCCGAATTGCACGAGCATTTCGACGACGTCATCCAGAAGGCCCATCGCGCCCGGGTGCTGATCGTCTCGCCCTCGCTGCTGCTCATGGCGATCCAGGTTCTGCAGGCCTTGGTCCGCGACGCCCTCGTGCGCGACCAGGCCCATGTCATTCAGGCCGAGACGCGCCGCCTCGTCGAGGACGTGGCGCGCCTGCGCCAGCGGGTCTTGAAGCTCGACAGCCATTTCCGCCAATCGCAGGAGGACGTCGCCGCAATCCTGACCTCATCGGAAAAGATCGCTCGGACCGGTGAGCGCATCGACCGCATCGATTTTTCGAACGACAAGCCGGATTTCCTGACCGCGGCCCAATAAGGCGCGCTCACAAATCCGTCCGGCTGCGCAGCGCCGCCGCGAGCGTGCCTTCATCCAGATAATCCAGCTCGCCGCCGACCGGCACGCCATGGGCGAGGCGCGTGCATTTTACTGAAAAGGGCGCAAGAAGCTCTGTCACGTAATGAGCCGTCGTCTGGCCATCGACCGTGGCGTTGACCGCCAGAATGACTTCCTTGACCCCGCCTGCGGCGACGCGCCCGACGAGACCCGCGATATTGAGGTCGTCGGGCCCGACGCCGTCGAGCGGCGACAAGGCGCCGCCGAGCACGTGATATTTCGCGCTCAGCGCCCCGGCGCGCTCCAGCGCCCAGAGGTCGCCCACGGTTTCGACCACGACGATCACGCTCGCGTCGCGCCGCGGATCGGCGCAGATGCTGCAAGGATCGCAGGTGTCGATATTGCCGCAGACGGAACAGGCGACGATCTTCTCCTTGGCCACGCGCATCGCCTCGGCGAGCGGGCCAAGCAGTTCCTCACGCTTGCGGATCAGATGCAGGGCGGCGCGCCGCGCCGAGCGCGGCCCGAGGCCCGGAAGGCGGGCCAGCAACTGGATCAGCCGCTCGATCTCCGGCCCGGCGATGCGTTCCGCCATTTGAATACCTTAGGAATCACACCAACGGCGCCAGGAGCGACGGCGACCATCGGCCCGCCACGCCAAGGCGCGGAAGGCAACGACTAAAACGGCAGCTTCATTCCCGCGGGCAGGCCGAGGCCGGCGGTCATGCCCTTCATCTTTTCTTCCAGCAAGGCCTCGGCCTTGCGCCGCGCGTCGGCATGGGCGGCGACGATCAGATCCTCGAGAATTTCCTTCTCGTCTTCCCTGATCAACGACGGATCGATCGAAAGGCCCTGCAGCGCTCCCTTTGCGGTGAGCGTGACCTTCACCAGCCCGCCGCCGGAAAGCCCCTCGACCGTGACATTGTCGAGCTCGGCCTGCATTTCGGCCATTTTGGCCTGCATGGCGCCGGCCTTTTTCATCAAACCCATGATGTCCATTCAGAAATCCTCGTCTTCGGATTCGTCGATATAGGCGACCTCTTCGCTCGCCGCCTCCGGCGCCGCCGGGGGGGCTGCCGGCGCCGATTCCGCGTCGCCGCCGCTTATGCCGACAATCGCCGCGCCGGGAAAGAGCTCCAGCGCCGCGCGCACGAAGGGATGGGCCTGCAACCCGACCCGCCGCTCGTTCTCGCGGGCCTCGGCCTGTTCGGCGAGGCTCGGCGCGCCTTCCGCCGAGGAGAGCGCGACCATCCAGCGCTGTCCGGTCCAGTCCTGCAATTTGCGGGCGAGCTGGGGCGCAAGGGCGGGCGACCCGCCGGGCGCCAGCGAAAATTCGAGCACGCCGGATTCGAAACGCACAAGGCGCACGTCGCGCTCAAGCGCCGTCTTCATCTGGATGTCGCGCTTCTCGCCCGCCAGAGCGACGAGTTCAGCGAACGTCCGGACGACGAGCGCCGGCGCGCTTGCCGCCGTCGGAGCCGGCGCCGGCGAAGGCGCGGGGATGGCGGGCGCTGCGGCGAGGCGCGGCGCCGCGCGCAAGGCGGCGGAAGGCCCCGGCGCCGACGGCGGAGAGGCGCCGTTCGACGGCCCGCGCGGGACCCCGGCCGGCGCAGAAGCGAGCCGTTTCAGGGCGTCCTCGGGCGTGGGGAGATCGGCGGCATAGGCGAGCCGCACCAGAACCATGTCGGCGGCGGGCAAAGGCCGCGGCGAGTCCTTCACCTCCTCAACGCCCTTGAGCAGGATCTGCCAGGCGCGCGACAGCGCGGACATCGAAAGGTTCTGCGCGAAAAAGCCGCCGCGCTCGCGCTCGACCTCGGTCGCGGAGGGGTCGACGACCGAGGGCGCGATCTTGGTCTTGGTGACGAAATGGACGAAGGAGGCAAGATCGACGAGGACCTGAGCCGGGTCCGCGCCGGCGTCATATTGCTCCTTGAGATTGGCCAGGGACCCGGCGATATCGCCCTTCATGACGCTTTCGAACAGGTCGATCACCCGCGAGCGGTCGGCGAGGCCGAGCATCAGGCGCAGGGCTTCGACCCCGACGGCCGAGCCCGCGCCGTGGGCGATCGCCTGATCGAGCAGAGACAGGGCGTCGCGCACCGATCCTTCCGAGGCGCGGGCGATCAAGGCGAGCGAATCATGCTCGATCTCGACCTTTTCCTTGTCGCAGATCATGGCGAGATGGCGGACCAGGGCCTCGGTCTCGACCCGGCGCAGGTCGAAACGCAGGCAGCGCGAGCGCACGGTCACCGGGACCTTCTCGATTTCCGTCGTGGCGAACAGGAACTTGACGTGTTCCGGCGGCTCTTCGAGCGTTTTCAGCAGGCCGTTGAAGGCCGACTTCGAGAGCATGTGGACTTCGTCGATGATATAGACCTTGGTCCGCGCCATCACCGGCTTGTAGCGCGCGCTGTCCACGATTTCGCGGATGTCGTCGATGCTGGTGTGGGAGGCCGCGTCCATCTCGATCACGTCGACATGCCGCGATTCCATGATCGCCTGGCAATGGACGCCGATCTCGTCCATGTGGATGGTCGGCCTGTTGACGGCGGGCCTGCCGTCGCGCGCCGGCAATTCGTAATTGAAGGCGCGGGCGAGAATGCGCGCCGTGGTGGTCTTGCCGACCCCGCGCACGCCCGTCAGCATATAGGCCTGGTGGATGCGGCCGATCTCGAAGGCGTTGGACAAGGTGCGGACCATCGGCTCCTGGCCGATCAGGTCTTCGAAGCGCGACGGACGATATTTTCGCGCCAGGACGCGATAGACGCCCGGCGGCTTTTCCGGCGCCGGGCTCGACGGCACGTCGGTGAACAGGGCGCCGGACTGGCTTTCGCTCGGATTTGGCGCGGAATCGTCGATCATCGAACCGCCGTGAGAAGGCGCCAGCGGTCGTCGGGCGCGCGAACCAGAACCTTTTCGCAAGACCGCGTAGCGACCCGCGGAATGCGACCCGCCGGGCGAAGCCGCAAAAGTAGGAGGTTGGACGAAGACCCGCCCATTCTCGTTAGGGCTGCTTCCTTCCGGACCTGACCCGGTTGGCGAGTGGAACGTCCACCGCCAACCTCCCGACGCCTATTTGGACCATCGAGGGTCTTTATGCAAGGGGCGCGGCAATTCGGGAAAGCGGAATTCCGGCGCAAAGACACGACGCGGCGCATGCGCCGAAGCTGTGGTATCGTGCAAGGCGGGTTCGACGCCGCGATACGCCGGGAGGCTGCGAAATGGGCAAGAAAGACAAGAAGCATCGCGAAATCGACGCCGAGGCCAAATCCATCGGCGGCAAGCTCTCCAACAAGCTTTACGAGAAGGAGCTGGCCAGGCTCCATGTCGAACTCGTGAAACTCCAGCAATGGGTCGTGGCCAAGGGCCTCAAGGTCTGCATCATTTTCGAAGGACGCGACGGCGCCGGCAAGGGCGGCTGCATCAAGGCGATCACCGAGCGCGTCAGCCCGCGCGTCTTCCGCGTCGTCGCGCTGCCCGCGCCGACCGAGCGACAGAAGTCGCAGATGTACATCCAGCGCTATATCGAGCATTTCCCCGCCGCCGGCGAGGTCGTGATCTTCGACCGCTCCTGGTACAATCGCCCGGGCGTCGAGCGGGTCATGGGCTTCGCCACCGATGAACAGGTCGAGCGCTTTCTGCTGATGGCCCCAGCTGTCGAGAGGGCCATGATCGAAGCGGGGATCATCCTGCTGAAATACTGGCTTGAGGTCAGCATGGAGGAGCAGGAGCGCCGCCTCGAAGCGCGCATCGACGACGGCCGCAAGATCTGGAAGCTCTCGCCGATGGACCTGAAGAGCTTCAGCAAATGGTACGATTATTCCCGCGCCCGCGACGCCATGTTCGCGGCCACCGACACCTCCTGGGGTCCCTGGTATGTCCTGCGCTCCGACGACAAGAAGCGGGCGCGGCTCAATGTGATCTCGCATCTGCTGAAGCACATTCCCTACGAGGACGTGCCGCGCGACAAGGTGAAACTGCCGAAGCGCGAGGGACCCAAGGGCTATGTCGAGCCGGACTATCCATACAAATATGTGACCGAACACGATTGGGGCGTGGAAAAGGCCTAATCCTCCATCGACAGGAGGCCGGCGTCGCCGCCGAGCGACGCCGTGTTCACGGTCAGCGTGGTTTCGCGGGTGAAACGGCGCAGATAATCCGGCCCGCCGGCCTTTGGGCCGCTCCCGCTCAGGCCGAAGCCGCCGAAAGGCTGGCTGCCGACCACCGCGCCGATCATGTTGCGGTTGACATAGATATTCCCGGCCGGCGCCCGGCGCGCGAGTTCGGCGATGCGCCCGTCGATCCGGCTGTGCAGGCCGAGAGTCAGGCCATAGCCCGACGCCGCGATCTCGTCGATCAGATCCGAAAAGCCTTCCGCCCGCCAGCTCGTCACATGGAGCACGGGGCCGAAGATTTCGCGCGTCAGGTCGCGCGGCGAGTCGAGCCGCACGATATGGGGCGCGACGAAGTTCCCGCTCTTGGGCGCCGCGCCGGCATAGAGAACGCGCCCCTCGGCGGTGCGGCCCGCGAGATAGGCCTCGAGCGCCGCTTTCGCTGCGGCGTCGATGACCGGGCCGATATGGGTGGCGACCTCGCGCGGATCGCCGATGCGCAATTCGCGCGCCGCGCCGATCAGCATGTCGAGCG
Organism: Pseudomonadota bacterium; assembly: GCA_021812505.1. The sequence goes on along the minus strand of JAKANG010000056.1, from coordinate 1,470 downwards.
CGGGCGCGTAAATATCCTCCTGCAGGCAGAGCAGGCGCAGCGCCGAACAGCGTTGGCCGGCGGAGCGGAAGGCCGAGGCCAGGACGTCGTCGGTCACCTGCTCCAGCAGGGCGGTCGAATCGACGATCATCGCATTGATCCCGCCCGTCTCGGCGATCAGCGGAACGATCGGGCCGCCGCGCGCGGCCAGGGCGCGCTGGATCGACTGCGCGGTCTCGACCGAGCCGGTGAAGGCGACGCCCGCCGCGCGCGGATCCGCAACCAGCGCCGCGCCGACGGCGCCGTCGCCGGGGGCGCAGACCAGCGCGCCGTCGGGCAAGCCCGCCGCCGCAAACAATTGCGCCGCGACAAGGGCGATGCGCGGCGTCTGTTCCGCCGGCTTGGCGACCACGCAATTTCCCGCCGCCAGCGCCGCCGCGATCTGGCCGGAAAAAATGGCGAGCGGGAAGTTCCACGGCGAAATGCAGACAAAAACGCCGCGCCCGTGTCGGCGCAGAAGATTGTCCTCGCCGGTCACGCCGGGCAGCGGCAAGGCGGCGCAAATCTTTTTCGCCTCGGCTGCATAATAGCGGCATAAATCCGCCGCCTCGCGGACTTCGGCAAGACAATCGTCGAGCGTCTTTCCCGCTTCCTCATGCAGGAGAGCGATCAGCCTGCCGCGTTCGGATTCGACGAGGTCGGCGACGCGCAGCAGAATATCGGCGCGCCGTGCGACCGGCGTCCCGCTCCAGGCCGGGAAGGCCTCTTGCGCGCGCACGAGAGCGGTCTCGGCCTCGACGGCATGCGGAACGATGGCGTCCGCAGCGCCCCGATGCGGCGCGATCTCGGCGAGAAGGCCCGCCAGCGCCGCGCGGTCGCCGAATTCGACGCCCGCGGAGTTCTTGCGCTCCGGCGCGAAAAGATCGCGTGGCAAAGGCAGGCGGCTATGACGGGCGCGGCCCGAGGCGCGCAAAATGTCCAGCGGATCGGCGAGAAGGTCCGTTTCCGAAATCTCTGGCTCGGCGGCGCGGGCGACGAAAGAGGTATTGGCGCCGTTTTCGATCAGGCGCCGCACCAGATAGGCGAGCAGGTCGCGGTGAGGCCCGACCGGCGCATAGACGCGGCAGGCGACGCCCGAATGCTGACGCAGCGCCTCATGCAAGGCCTCGCCCATGCCATGGAGGCGCTGAAATTCGTAATCCCGGCGCCCGCGCGCCCGGGCGACGATCGACGCCGCGGTCAGCGCATTATGGGTGGCGAATTGCGGAAAGACGTGACTCGCCGCCAGCAACCGGTCGGCGCAGGCGAGGTAATTCAGGTCGGTCATCGCCTTGCGGGTGAAGACCGGATAATCCGCCAGCCCCCGCTCCTGCGCCCGCTTGATCTCGCTGTCCCAATAGGCGCCTTTGACGAGGCGCATCGTCACCCGCCGGCCGAAACGGCGCGCCAGTTCCGCGACATGGTCGATCACCGAGCCCGCACGCTTCTGAT
>JAKANG010000055.1 GCA_021812505.1 Pseudomonadota bacterium | reverse complement strand
GGCTCCTGTGCCTCGTCGCCATCTATCTGCCGTCCTTTCTGCTGCTGATCGCCGCTTTGCCCTTCTGGGACGCGCTGCGCCATCGTTTGAGCGTCCAGTCGGCGCTCAAGGGCGTCAATGCCGCGGTGGTCGGCCTTCTGCTCGGCGCGCTCTACACGCCGGTCTGGACCAGCGCGATCTTTTCGAAGGCCGATTTCGCCCTCGCCCTTCTGGCCTTCCTGCTTCTGGTCTACTGGAAAACGCCGCCCTGGCTCGTTGTCCTGCTCGGCGCGCTGGGCGCGGCGGCCCTGGCCGCGCTTTAACCGGTGAAAAGGCGCGCGGCCGTCGCTACAACATGTCGCCGGACAATCCGACGACTCGCCGGCGCCTTGATGAGGACTTCATGCTGACCGTCGCCCACCTCCACCGCCCGGGCCTCGCGCCAGTCGATCTCGCGCTGGCGGACGGCGAATGCATCGCCGTGCAAGGGCCCTCGGGCGCCGGCAAGAGCCTCCTCCTGCGGGCCATCGCCGACCTCGACCCATCGGAAGGCGACGTTCGCCTGGACGGCGCGCGGCGCGAGGACATGCCAGCGCTGGAATGGCGCCGGCGCGTCATCTACGCCGCCGCCGAACCGGGCTGGTGGGCCGAGACGCCGGCGCCCCATTTTCCCGGTCCCGACAAAGGGCGCGCCCTCGTCGAACAACTCGGCCTCAGCCCCGACCTCTTCGAACGGCCGATCTCAAGGCTCTCGACAGGCGAGCGCCAGCGGCTGGCGCTCGCCCGCGCCCTCGCCCGTAAACCGCGCGCGCTGCTCCTGGACGAGCCGACCGCCGCCCTCGACGCCAAAGCCCGCGCGCTTGCCGAGGCTCTGGTCGCGCGCCATCAGGCGCAGGGCCTCTCTGTCGTCAGGGTGACGCACGACCCTGAACAGTCCGGCCGCGTCGCCCGCCGGCTGCTGATCGTGGACCAGGGCACGGTCGAGGAGGCGCGCAAATTGATCACGGTCCGGATGCCGTATTCTTGCAGAAGGCTTTTTAATTCCGAACCATTTGGCTGCGCCGACCGATACAACGCGCCTGGCTCAACAACGTGGACATTGCCCTCTGCCTGCAATCCGAGCGCCCAACCGCCCATCGCGAGCGGCGCGGCGATCAGGATCCCGAAAATGACAAGCGTGATCCTCAACCTCGGCGGCACGGTCGTCCCCGTCTGGAATTGGCGGTCTCGTCCCTGCAATAGCAGCGGCTGCGGACTGGACCAAAGGAATTGTAGTCACACCGCCTTCGTGGGACTCTCCCGTTGGGTCGCGAGAGGCGAACAAACCGCCATTCAGCGTATTACCGCTCACCGCCCAAGCATCTAAACCACTGCGCGGTAGCGGCGGCGAGAAGCGGGGAGATTCGTGATTATGCAAGGCCTGATGCGCGGAGCGCCAAGCCATCGAAGCCTTTCGATCGCAAATTTGAATGCCTCGCCTCACCAATACGAGCGGAGCGCCTACGGGTCGCTCTTATCGGCGGGATGAGCTGGCAGTTTTGGCGCCGCCAGTGATTTCAGCGCGAAACCTAAACAGGCGGGACGGCACTGTGACGGGCCGCGAATGTGCTGGACATCTGGCTCGCCTTTCGCGTCGCTCGATCAAAAGGCCGCGCCGGGAAGTTTCTGGTGATCCGCATTCATTATTCAATAATCAGTTCTCACGCGATAATATTTATTCACCGCTAGTGAAAAATATAGATATATATTCGAATATTTTCAAATCATTGACTAACTTTGACTTGTGTCAATGAAGCGTTCGCGGCTCCGGGTGCAAAGAGACGAACTCATAGAGTGTGATAAATTCTCTTCGCGTCATCGTAGTTTTGACGCAATCGGCGTGGTATTGAAGGCTGCGGAACCGAGGTGGGTTTTGAACCGGCGGGCGATTGCCATAACGCTTTGGATCGTGGCCGCGTTTTGCGCGGCTGCGCTGGCCTTTGAGCCGACGGCGGCGTTTGCTCACCCCGGTCATCCTCGACAACCGCATGACTTTGCTGAAGCCGCGCCCGGGATAACAACGGCCGCTACGACGGTTGACCATGCAAGCAGCTTGAAGAGCGACAGAGAATTTGTGCTCATTGAGTCGTTTGGCCAACCGGCGACTACAGCGGCTTCAGTCGACGCTGCCTGCCCGGACCCTTCGCCTTGCGGGGGCATATGTTGCGCGGGGGGCGGGTGTTGCGCGTCGGCCTGTGTCGTGACGCCCGAGCCGTCGTTGCCTGCGCCTAATAGGGCTATAGGGCGCCTGGACTTGCCGCCGCCTTTGACGATCGCCGGCGTCAGCCCGGCGTCTCTGCTCGACCCACCGATATCCATGGTCTGAACGATTTCAGCCGGCGCATGCCTTTTGGGCGCGCCGTCAGCCGTTCGGATCGAGGGATTTTCGACATTTCCGTACATTCCGCCGCCTGTTGCGGTCGCCGCAGCGCTTAGAACGCGGCGCCATTCTCGCGCGGGCCTCCCTCGAACAGTCCGGTCGACCCATCGACAGCCGCCGCGCGACCGATTGGCGCGCCGACATTCCAAATTCTGGAGCGGATCAATGAGCCACGACCATCATGATCAAATCCAAGGCGAACAAAGCCATGACGCGCACGGGCACCACATCCATCAGCACAAGTCGATGACGCCGGACGCCACGGGCGCCGCGCCGGTCCCCGAGGGGACGATTTACACCTGCCCCATGCATCCCGAGATCAGGCAGGCGGCTCCTGGCAATTGTCCGATCTGCGGCATGACGCTCGAGCCGGCTCTCGGCTCGGCGGAAGCCGGACCGAGCGCCGAACTCAAGGACATGACGCGCCGGTTCTGGATCGGCCTCATCATTGCGCTCCCCGTGCTGGCGCTCGAAATGGGCGGTCACGTCACAGGTCTGAAAATGGCCCTGGGCCATTCGGCCTCCAACTGGACCCAGTTCGTTCTGGCGACGCCGGTCGTGCTTTGGGCGGGCTGGCCGCTGCTCCTGCGCGGCTGGCGATCCATTCTGACGCGCCGGCTCAACATGTTCACCCTGATCGCCATGGGCACGGGCATAGCCTGGATCTATAGCGTCGTCGCCACCGTGGCGCCGCAGGTCTTTCCAGCCGCGTTTCGCGACGCCGAGGGCGCGGTCGACGTCTATTTCGAGGCGGCGTCGGTCATCACCGTCCTCGTTCTGCTCGGCCAGGTACTGGAAATCAGGGCCCGCGAAACGACGAGCGGCGCGATCCGCGCCCTGCTCGACCTCGCGCCCAAGACGGCGCGCCGCCTCAAGGACGACAGCGTCGAAGAGGAAATCGGCCTTGAAAGCGTCGTGGTCGGTGATCGCCTCCGGGTCAGGCCGGGCGAGAAAATTCCGGTCGACTCGGTCGTCATCGATGGCCGCAGCGCCGTCGATGAATCCATGGTCACCGGCGAGTCCATGCCCGTCACCAAGGTGGTCGGGGCCAAGGTCATCGGGGGGACGATGAACCAAAGCGGCGGGCTTATTGTTCAGGCCGAGAAAATCGGGCGCGACACGATGCTGGCGCAGATCGTCCAACTCGTCGCCGAAGCGCAGCGCAGCCGGGCGCCAATCCAGCGCCTCGCCGATGAGGTCTCCGGCTGGTTCGTTCCAGCGGTGATCGGGGTCGCGGTTCTCGCCTTCGCCGCCTGGTCGATCTTCGGGCCGGAACCGCGCTTCTCCTACGGCCTGATCGCCGCCGTTGCGGTGCTAATCATCGCCTGCCCCTGCGCGCTCGGCCTCGCGACGCCGATGTCGATCATGGTCGGCGTTGGCCGCGGCGCCCAGGTCGGAGTCCTGATCAAGAACGCCGAGGCGCTGGAGCGGATGGAGAAGGTCGACACATTGGTTGTCGACAAGACGGGGACCCTGACCGAAGGCAAGCCGGCGGTGACGGCGATCGCGCCAGCCCAAGGCTTCGCCGCAGCCGACATTCTTCGGCTGGCAGCGAGCGTCGAGCGGGCGAGCGAGCATCCGCTGGCGCGGGCCATCGTCACGTCGGCGGAGGCGCACGGGCTGACCCTCGCGCCGGTCGAGGATTTCGACTCGCCGACGGGACGCGGCGCGCTCGGAACGGTCGAAGGAAAGCGCGTCCACCTCGGCAATGCGCGTTTCCTCGAAGATAAGGGCGTGGCGACGGAAAGCCTCGCCGGGAAGGCGGACGACATGCGCGCCGATGGGGCGACGGCGATCTTCGTCGCAATCGACGGCCGCGTCGGCGGCGTCTTCGCGATCGCCGACCCGGTTAAGGCGACGACCCCCGCGGCGCTGGCGGCGCTCAAGGCGGGCGGCGTCAGGGTCGTGATGCTGACCGGCGACAATTGGACGACGGCGAAAGCCGTGGCCCAGCGGCTCGGCATCGGCGACGTCGAGGCGGAAGTCCTGCCGGACCAGAAAAGCGCGGTCGTTCAGCGTTACAAGTCGCAGGGCCGCGTTGTCGCCATGGCCGGCGACGGCGTCAATGACGCGCCAGCGCTCGCCGCCGCGGAAGTCGGCATCGCCATGGGCACCGGGACGGACGTGGCGATGGAAAGCGCGGGCGTCACGCTGCTCAAGGGGGACCTGACCGGCATCGTCCGCGCCCGCATCTTGTCGCGGGCGACCATGCGCAACATCAGACAGAACCTGTTCTTCGCCTTCATCTATAACGCGATCGGCGTGCCGATCGCGGCTGGCGTCCTATATCCCTTCTCGGGCATTCTGCTGTCGCCGATCATCGCCGCCGCGGCGATGGCGCTGTCCTCGGTTAGCGTGATTACCAACGCCGCGCGCCTGCGGCGGGTCAAGTTGTGACGCGGAGGCGCGCGATGTCCGGACGCATCCAAATTCGGGACGGGACGGGCGCGGTGCCATGGCGCGCTTCGGGCTGGCTGACGTTAACGGCTTCCGGCGCCGCATGGCTTCTTGCGGCGATCCGGCGATTCGTCTTGAGCCTTGCGGTTTTGGGCCTTCTGTTGTCTCCGGCGACCGGATTTGCAAAGGCGCCAATGGGCCAGGGCCAGACGATCAGGACCGCGCGCCATGCGCCGTGCTGTCCCGAACATCCCGCCCGCGATTGCGCCGCCTGCGCCATGATGGCGTCCTGCGCCTTTCACTGCATCTACAATGTCCTGGCCGGGGCGGCGACTGCGCCCGCGGTTCGGGATAGCCCGGCCGCTTTCATTCCCGGCTCGGCGCAGAATTTGACGGGGATCGAACACCCGCCGCCGCTCAGGCCGCCGCTTTTGGCGCCTGCGCCGGCCGGATTGTGGCCGGCGACTCGCGTGGACTAAGCGCGCACCGAGGCGAGATCAAAAATCAATGCCGGCAATACGAAGAGCAATACTGTATCAATACAGTAAATAAAGGCGTATGTGTTAATACATATAAAATTAAACGAACATAATATTGACTAATATCAAAGACAACGCTTGTCGTTTTTTGTATTTACTCTATTATATTGCCGTTGTTGGCAATGTTCCGAGGAGGTCAAAATGTTTCGTTCAAAATCCCGTATCGCGCTGGCGCTGGCGCTCGCTCTGGCGAGCGCAGGTCCATCTTTCGCCATGAACATGGGCGGCCCGCAGTTTCTGCAAATGATGGAGAAGATCCGCGCTGACAAAGCCGCGCCGGGCACGCCGCTCTGGATCCATGTCACGGTGAAAAAGGTCAACCTCCCTGCGAAAGAACTGACCGTCAGGCACGCCGCCCTTCCGCAAGCTCACATGCCGGTAATGACAATGACCTTTCCGGTCGCCGATCCCACGCATCTCACCATGCTGCATAAGGGCGATCCCGTGGACATCCAGATCGCCAATGACAATGGCGTCGTGAAAGTCCTCGATTTCCGCATGCAGCACTGAGCGCGATTCATCAGAGCGCGCGCCGCCGCGGCCTTCGTCGATCGATGACGAAGGCCGCGGCAAAAAAAAACGAAACGGCGGTCGATGACGCCAATTGTTGAAAGGAGCGGCCGATGACCCACCAACATGACCATGGCGGCGCGTCTGAAACGCGGCCGTTTCTCAAGACGCCTGCCGGATGGGTGTTATGCGGTTTCCTGGCGATCGGGGCGTTCTACCTCATCACCGAGCATACCGCGCATCTGTTCGGCGTCCTGCCTTGGCTGTTCCTGCTCGCCTGCCCGCTCATGCACATGTTCATGCACGGCGGACATGGCGGACACGACGGACATGACGCGCGACAGGATCGCGATCAGGGTTCCGTTTCAGGCGGCGCGCCCGGCGATGATTCGTCGAAAGAGGATCAGTCATGACGCACGACGCTCCGGCCTACGGCCTCTGGTCGCTGGTCATCATCAACACGATTTTCTTTGTCATCTTCGCCACCAGCTTCAGTGTTGGCGGCTGGCGAAAGAACTGGCGCGAACTCGGGATGTTTTCGGCCTTCGTGCTCGCGCTGTTCACCGAAATGTACGGTTTTCCGCTCACGATCTATTTGCTGTCGGGGTGGCTGGCTGCGCATTATCCCGGCCTCAATTTGATGTCGCACGATTCCGGTCACCTGTGGTCGACGCTGTTCGGCCTCAAGGGGGACCCCCACTTCAGCCTGTTGCATATTTTCAGCAATCTGCTGATCGGCGCCGGCTTCGTCCTGCTCGGATTTGCCTGGCGGCCGCTCTATGAGGCGCAGCGCGCCGGCAAGGTTGCGACGACAGGTCCCTACGCCCGCATCCGCCACCCGCAATACGTCGCCTTCGTCCTGGTCATGTTCGGCTTCCTCCTGCAATGGCCGACCATTCCGACGCTCGTGATGTTCCCGGTCATGACCTATGTCTATGCGCGCCTCGCGCGACGGGAGGAACAGGCCTCGATCAGACAGTTCGGCGAGGCCTATCGGAATTACATGCGTGAGACGCCTGCGTTCATTCCGAAACTGTCCTCACCGGGACCGGACGCCGGCAGACTCGGGCGCAGTTCATAACCTGGCCAGAAAGCTGGTCAAAGGAGCACGCCATGGCTGAGGCCGAGATTTCTTCTGCGAAGGTTGCGTTCAAGGAGCCTGTTGCGTTGCCACCTCTTGCTGGCGCGCCGGTCTCCGTCATATCCGCGTCGAAACAACAGCCCTCCGCTGTGGCTGACGGCGGCGTCGGCGACTTCTTCGCCTATGCAAGGGATTTCGCCGAGCGCAGCGTTCTGTTTTGGGACGTGATCCGCCAGCGCGCCGATAATTTTCTGGAGCACGAGCGGCTGGGCCTGCCGGCTTTGCTCGATTTCAAATGGGAAATGCTGCTCGACGCGAGGACGTTCGAGCGACAGGCCAATTATGCCTTATTGCGCATCACCGAAGCCGAGGGTTGCCGCGCCGCGGTATGCGTCGATGAAGACAAGCCGCCGGTCTTGATTGTCGATCCGCGGGCTGGCCACGGACCGGGCATTGGCGGCTTCAAACACGATTCCGAAGT
>JAKANG010000054.1 GCA_021812505.1 Pseudomonadota bacterium | reverse complement strand
ACACTACCGGCGGTCTGATAGAAAATTTCGCCGCCCAGCGTCAGTTTCTCCGTGATCCTGCGCTGAAGCAGCCAGCCCAGGAAGATATAATTCCTGTCGCCGAAACGGGCGCTCTGATTGAACCAATAGCCGCCGCCGCCATAGGTGGTCCAATCGCCGAAGCTTTTTTGCAGCCAGATCGGCAGGAGGACCTGGGTGTAGCCTTGGCCGAGCCCGCGCGGCTGGGCGCCCGTCGGAAGCTCGACCAGCGGGAAGGTCGCGATCTCCGGCAGGCCGGCGGCGTTGTCTTGCCCGATGAAGCGATATTTGAATCCGAGTTCGGTATCGCCATAGCCGAATTGCGCCTTGCTCCCGGCGGACGCATCGAAGGCCAGGGGAACGATGAGGTGCAGATGGGCGTTGGGAATGAGGCCATAATCGACCTCCAGCGCCGGCGCGAAACCGTATGTGTCGCCGCTGAGACTCACCCCCCGTCGAGAGGAAATCAAATTCCCAGTGGCCATAATCGACCGGTTCGGGATCGTCGGTGCGGAAAGGCGGACCGGCCAGTGAAACGCCTTGCGAAAGCAACAGGAACAGGCAAGCCGGGGCAAGCCGCGCCAACGAGCCCCCCCTTGCGCCCGGCGCGCGCGTTCAAAATCCTTGGCGATTTCCTTGCGGCCGCCCCCAATCTCGTCTCCTAAAATCCCGCCAGGGCGGACGCGCCGAGGGCGCCGAGCACGACCACGAGCCAGGGCGGCGTTTTCCACAAGGTCAGCAGCAAAAAGGCCACAACCCCCAAGGCGAAATCGGCCCTGGAGAAGATCGCGCTGGTCCAGACCGGATCATAGAGCGCCGCGAGCAGCAGGCCGACGACGGCGGCGTTGACGCCCTTGAGCGCCGATTGCACGTCGGCGCGATGGCGCAGGGCGTCCCAGAAAGGCAAAGCCGCGATCAGCAGCAGGAAGGAGGGCAAGTAGATGGCGACGAGGCATAGCAGCCCGCCGAGAAAACCGTTCGGGGCGTCCTTCATCGCGGTTCCCAAATAAGCGGCGAAGGCGAAGAGCGGGCCGGGAACCGCCTGCGCGGCGCCATAGCCGGCGAGAAAGGCGTCATTGCCGATCCAGCTTTGCGGAACCACCGCCTGTTGCAGCAAGGGCAACACGACATGGCCGCCGCCGAACACCAGCGAACCCGAGCGGTAGAAACTCGCGAACAAATCAAGCGCGTGGCTTGAGTTTGCGGTCGCCAGCAGGGGGAGACCGAACAGAAGAATTGCAAAGGCCGCCGCCGCGGCCGCCGCGCGAGTTCGGCTCATCGGAATGAGAAGCGGGCGATGCGCGCCGTCGACGGCGGCGGGAAGAAAGCGCCAGCCAATGAGGCCGCCGGCGAGGATCGCGCCGACCTGCCCGGCGGCGGATGGAAAGGCCAGGGTCAGGGCGGCGGCGGCGACGGCGAGGGTCGCGCGCTCTCGGTCGGGACAGAGGTTTTTCGCCATGCCCCAGACAGCCTGCGCGACCACGGCGACGGCGACGATTTTCAGCCCGTGCAGCCAGGCGACATGGGACATGTCGCCAATGCCGCCGAGGCCATAGGCAAAGAGGATCAGCGCCAGCGCGGACGGCAAGGTAAAGCCCGCCCAGGCGGCGAGCCCGCCCAAAAAGCCGGCGCGCAGCATGCCCAGCACGATGCCGACCTGGCTGCTCGCCGGACCGGGAAGGAACTGGCACAAAGCGACAATGTCGGCATAGACCTTTTCGTCGAGCCATTTGCGGCGCTCGACCAGTTCAGCGCGAAAATAGGACAGATGCGCCACTGGCCCGCCGAAACTGGTCAGGCCAAGCCGCAGGAAGACAGCGAAAACCTCGCGCCACATCGTCATTCTTGCCCAAAATCTTGCATTTCCACGCGCCGCGCCGGCATGTCCTTGCGCATGATCGTCATTTGCCGCGGGCGATCATTGCGTCCAGCAACCATCGGCCCGCGCCTTCGATCAGCAGGTAAATCAGCACCAACAGCATCGCGAAATCCAGCCGCGCCTCATGCGCCATGCTCCAGAAATCGTAGCGCGCCAGCAAGGGGGTGTGGAAAATCCACAGATCGTGGCCGAGCCACATCGGGATTTTCGTCGAGAGAATCGCGACGATCATGACAATGATGAATGGCAGCGTCGCCAGACGGGTGAAAAGCCCGAAGACGATCAGCGCGCCGCAGGTGATTTCGACCAAGCCGACGAAAGGCGCCATCGCTCCGGCAAAGGGAATGCCGATGCGGGCAAAGCGCCCGGCGCCCAGAATGTCCGGGAAGATCCCCTTCTGGAGTCCTTCAGGGACGAAAACGATCAGGCCGACCAGAAGGCGAATGAGGATCGTCGAGGCTGAAGCGCGGGTCGGCAGGGAATTCCGCAACAGACTCATCGATTCGCCTCCTCTTCGTCGTCGAACAATTCGTCGATCAATTCCCTCATCTTCTGCTTCCACGCCGCCGAGGCTCAGCCCGCAAAGGCCCTCGCGCGATCGACTGGCCGCGCCGCTGGTCCAACCATGACAGAACATAATCGAATATCGACGGCGGAGGTCCATTTATCCAACCGAACGCGATCAGGCAGGATCGTGATCGTCGCCCGCGGCGAATGCCCGGAGGAAGCAAGCTATGTGTACGGCCTGCTGGATGATCCGCGCCGCGTCGACCGGCCGCGATCAGGGGCGGCTCTGGCCCCGTCGAACCGGCGCACGACAAAATTCAGCCGTCACATGCTGCAAGAAGGTCATTTTATTCGAAGGGTTAGCTTGGCTGGGAGACCTGGATTCGAACCAAGATTAACGGAGTCAGAGTCCGCTGTTCTACCGTTGAACTATCTCCCATCGAAACTCCTGAGATTCAGGCGTTTCGGCCTTCGGTCAGGCTGGCGCGTCGATTTTTCCAATCGTCCCGAAGTGGGCCGTTGTCTAGTTGTTCGCGCTGCCCGTGTCAACCTTGTTCGAATATGCCCCTTGCGGAACCAAGCGCGAACATATATGTTTCGTTCATGATTTGTCTTTGAGCGATTCTTCGGCGCGATCGGCGCTTGAGACCAAAGGCGACACCCGACAAGGCGCGGCCATGCTGACCAAAAAGCAAAGCGAACTGCTCCGTTACATTCATGAGCGCCTGAAAGAGACCGGGGTCCCCCCTTCCTTCGACGAAATGAAGGACGCGCTCGACCTGCGGTCGAAATCCGGCATCCACCGCCTGATCATGGCGCTCGAGGAGCGCGGCTTCATCCGTCGCCTCCCCAATCGCGCCAGGTCGCTGGAGGTGTTGCGCCTGCCCGAATCCTCGACCCCCGCGGCGCCGCGCAGCGGGCGTTTCGCGCCGAGCGTCATCGAGGGCAATCTCGGCAAGACCAGGCCCGTCGCCGCCGGAGAGCTCGCCGATTCGAGCCAGAACGTCGCTATTCCGGTCATGGGCCGGATCGCGGCCGGCACACCGATCTCGGCCTTGCAGACGCGATCCCACAGCATCGCTTTGCCGCCGGATCTTCTGTCCAATGGCGAGCATTACGCGCTCGAAGTGCGTGGCGATTCGATGATCGAGGCCGGCATCCTCGACGGCGACACGGTGGTCATCAAGAAGCAGGACACCGCCGATTCGGGCGATATCGTCGTCGCTTTGATCGACGACGAGGAAGCCACGCTGAAACGGTTGCGCAAGAAAGGCGCGTCGATTGCGCTGGAGGCCGCTAATCCGGCTTATGAGACGCGGATTTTCGGTCCCGACCGGGTGCGTATCCAGGGCAAGCTGATCAGCTTGCTGCGCAAATATTGAGCTGAAGCTCCCTCGAGCGGCGCCCGATCCATCGTCTATTTCTGGCCTTCGTCCGTCGCCGCCTCTGGCGGCCGGGCTCCGAAGGGCGCGGGCGCGCGACGGCTCGGCGCGCGCGACCAGGGGCGGTCTTCGCCCGGCGCGCGCGCCGTGCGCCACTTGACGCCCTTGGCGGCGAACGCCAAGGTCACGGCGCCGGTCTCGGCGAGCTTGCGGCGGTCGAGCAGGATTTTCGGCGTGCAATAGGTCGGCGCATAGAGCGGCGAGATCACCACCTCGGCTCGCGCGCAATCGTCATGGAAGGCGAAACCGTCGAGCACCAGCGCCACCGCCGCGCCGTCGCCCGTCCTGCCGACACAGCCGAGCTTGTCGCAGCGGCCAGCGGCTACGGTATCCGGCGCCGCGCGCTGATCGGCGTCGGCGCGCAGCCATTGTTCAGCCGCGAAGGCGTTGCGATGCTTGCCGAGAACGGCGAGGCGCCCGTCGGCCTGCCGGAGCGCCGCGTATTCGCCGGTCGGCGCGACCGCCAGATCGAATCTTTGGGCGCTCGCCGCCCCCAGCAAGCCAAGGCCGAGCAGCGGCAGAGCCGTGAGCTTCATCAGCCAGGTGCGCCACAAAACCGCCGAAAGCACCGCGAGCGACAGAAAAACGATCGACCAGGGCGCGAAGGCCGGCAGGGGAATCGTCGATCCCGGCGCCGATCCGATCCAGCGCGCGACGGCCATGATCAGGCCGACGCCGGCGCCGAGATAGGACCACACCCAGCCGTCGAGGCCAAAGGGCGCGAGGACGGAGCCGATCAAGGCCGCCGGCACGGCGAACAGCTCGATCATCGCCAAAGTCAGCGGATTCCCGATCAGCACATAGGGATTCAACTCGTGGAAGTCATAGGCCATGAAGGAGGCCGTGGCGGACGTCGCGCAAAAAGTCGCGACCAAAGCGCCGAAAATCCCATGCCGCCTCAATTCGTCGAGATGATCGGCGAGTCCCCTCGCCTCGCGCTCCGCCTCGGTCCCGACGGCCATGGTCCGCGCCGCCGGCCGTCCCAGCGCCGCGCCTCGCGCTTCATAGACCGCGATCAGCGCCGCCACCGCCGCGAAGGAGAGCTGGAAACTCGCCCCGAGCAGGGCTTCCGGCTCCAGAAGGATGACCGCCAGCGCCGCGAAGGCGAGATTGCGCATGGAGAGCGCCGGCCGCTCCGCAAGCACCGCCCCCAGCAGGATCAGAGTCATGAACAAGGCGCGCTCGGACCCGACCCGCGAGCCGGTGAACAGGCCATAGGCGAGCGCGGCAAGCATGGCGAGCGCGGCGGCCCATTTCTTGATTGGATAGTTCAGCGCCAGGAACGGGAACAGAGCCAGAAAACGGCGGAAGCCGACGAAGAAAATGCCGGCGACCAAGGTCATCTGTACGCCGGAAATGGTGATGATATGGAAAATGCCGGCCCTGGCGATGGTTTCCCGGGCGTCCTGCGAAAGCAGGTCGCGCTTGCCGGTGACCATGGCGGCGGCGATGGCGCCATTGTCGCCGCCGATGGAGTCGTACACCCGCAAGGCCAGCGCGTTGCGGGCGCGGTCCAGCGCCGCAAAAAAACGCAGCTTCCAGTCCGCCGCCTCGGGCGCCGGAACCGCCTCCGCCTTGCCCAGAACATTGCCGACGGCGCCGATGCGCTCGAAATAGGCGTCGCGGGCGAAATCATAGCCACCCGGCAGCGCGGCGCGGGCCGGCGGAAGGAGTCGCGCCTTAAAAGTCAGAAAATCGCCGGCGGCGAAGGCTGGCGTTCCGCGAATGGCGAGCCGCACGCGGAAAGGCGTCCTGTCCGGCGCGAGCTTTTCGGCCTCGGTGACGCGCAACAGAAAGCGCGCGCCCTGGGGCCGGTCATCGACCTCTTCGACAAAGCCGGCCAGCTCGCCGATGACGATATGGTCGAGCGCCGGCGCATCGACCCGCGCCGCGCGCCAGCCGCCGGCGAATTCGCCCGCCGCCAGCGCCGCAAGGCCTGTGAAGACAACGAACAAACCCCGCCGCCCGCGCGCAAGGAACGCCAGAACGCCAAACAGAACCGCGGTCGCGCCGACCACCCATAGAACAGGCTCGGTCGGCGCGACCAGATAAAAAATCGCGCCGGCTCCGGCGGCGGCCGGCAGCCACAGGAACGGCCGGCGCAGGTCCCATTCCTCGTCGAGCGCGGCGGCGAAGCGCGGGCGCAGGGCGGCAAGCGCGGCGCGCGTCGACCAGCCTGACGCCGCAATGCTCCCGATCCGGTCCGTCAGCCCTCTGGGCGGGGACGCCATGCGATTGCCTCTTTTTTACCGCGCGCGGGCCATGCTACACGAGCGCGCCGCGTCTTCGCCACCAAC
The DNA here is from genome assembly GCA_021812505.1 of Pseudomonadota bacterium. The sequence goes on along the minus strand of JAKANG010000054.1, from coordinate 1,359 downwards.
TTCCGCGTCGTCCTTCCGCGCGGCCGCTCAGGTTTCACTCGCCATGTCTACCAATGTCGTCACGCGTTTCGCGCCCTCGCCCACCGGCTATCTGCATATCGGCGGCGCGCGCACCGCTCTGTTCAACTGGCTCCTCGCCCGCCAGACCGGCGGCAGGATGCTGCTGCGCATCGATCACACCGACCGCGAACGCTCGACCGGCGCGGCGATCAAGGCGATCATCGACGGCATGAAATGACTTGGCCTCGATTGGGACGGCGAGACCATCTACCAGTTCGCGCGCGCGGGGCGCCATCGCGAAGTCGCCGAGGAGCTGCTCGCCAGGGGCGCCGCCTATAGATGCTATGCGACGCCGCAGGAACTCGACGAAATGCGCGAACTCGCCCGCAAGGAAAGCCGCCCGCCGCGCTATGACGGGCGCTGGCGCGATCTTGGCGGCACTCAGGCGGAGGCGGACGCCATCGCGGAAGGGCGCAAGCCCGTCGTCCGGCTCAAGGCGCCGCGCGAGGGCGAAACCGTCATCGAGGACAAGGTCCAGGGAACAGTCACCTTTCCCAACAAGGATCTCGACGACCTGATCCTGCTGCGTTCCGACTCCACGCCGACCTACATGCTGGCGGTCGTGGTGGACGATCACGACATGGGCGTGACCCAGATCGTCCGCGGCGACGACCATCTGACCAACGCCGCGCGCCAGACCCATATCTATCAGGCCATGGGCTGGGACGTTCCCGCCTTCGCCCATATCCCGCTGATCCATGGGCCGGATGGCGCGAAAATGTCCAAGCGCCACGGGGCGCTCGGCGTGGACGCCTATCGCGCGCTCGGCTATCTGCCCGAAGCCCTGCGCAATTATCTGGCGCGGCTCGGTTGGAGCCAGGGCGATCGTGAGTTTTTCTCCACCGACGAACTGATCGAGGCTTTCTCGCTCGCCCAGGTCCATCGCTCGCCAGCGCGCTTCGATTACGCCAAGCTCGAAAACATGAACGGCCATTACATGCGGGCGATGGACGACGCCGCTTTGCTCCAGCAATTCCTGGCGGCCCTGCCCTACCTGCCAGATGGCAAGGATATGGCCGCCCAGATCGACGAAACGAAAAAGCGCCAGCTCGCCAGGGCCATGGCTGGCCTGAAAGAGCGCGCCAAGACTTTGATCGAGCTGGCCGAGGGCGCGCGATTCCTGTTCGCCCGGCGGCCCCTCGCCTATGACGAAAAGGCGCGCGACCTGCTCAACGAGGGCGGACGCGGCCATCTCGCCGCTTTGGCGCCAAAACTCGCCGCCTTGCCCGAATGGACCGCCGCCGCGACCGAAGCCGCGGTTCGCGCCTATGTGGCGGAATCGGGCGCCAAACTCGGCCA